>CAZAYE010000084.1:0-9279 GCA_964489255.1 uncultured Enterobacteriaceae bacterium | reverse complement strand
CCGGCGGCGAGGATGCGATTGAGACCCGGATCGTCCGCTGTGTATGACCGGGACGTGAGCATGAGACGGGCGCCGACCACCCCCGGGGTCCTTGCCCACTCTGCGATCTCCTCCGCGACCGCTTCCGACCGAGGATCGAAGGGCTTGATCAAGCCGAACCGGCCCGGATGTTTCGCGTACACCTCGAGGGCATAGCTGGCGTCGTAGCGATACAGCGTGAAGGGCGACACCAGCAACGCCCCATCGACGCCGACCGCGTCCATCACGGCCACCATGTCGTCGCCGGTGACCTCCGCCGGCCCCGGCAGGAAGCCGCGCCACGGCCGCTCAGGCCGATCCCGCTCGTAGGCATGGACTTGGGAGTCAATCGTGGGAGTCTGCGTGGCCATCGTATTTGCCCCTTTCCGAGGCCATCTGAATATAGGAAATCCCGGGAGGAAGCGAGGCTCTCGCCGCTCCTTTTCCCCTCACCCTGTCCCTCTCCCCTTGCGGGAGAGGGAACGCAAGAACGACCTCTTCACCCAAAGGCAAACCGTTGTAAGCACTGTAGGCCCTCACCCGCTCATTGTCTGGGGGAATCAATTGGGTGGTTCTGACAAATCTGTAGTAAGCCAGAACCGCTCACATCTTCAGAAACCGCTCGGCATTCCCGCTATAAATTTTCTCCTTGTCTCCTTTGGATAGGTCCAAACTTTCAAGGAAGGCGTTGGTCCAGTCCATAAAGGTGCTGTTCTGCATGAAGTAGTCAGTGCCGTAGACGATGTGTTCGATACCGACCAGGGCGCGAGCGCAGTCGAAGGCCGGCTTGTGCCAGCCGAGCGCGGTGTCGAAGTAGAGTTTCTTCATGTACTCACTGGGCCGACGCGGAATCTGTTTGTACTTGTCAGAGAAATGCGGGATATCAAAACCCAGATCGATCCGTCGCGCCAAGAACGGTAGCGTGCCGCCAAGGTGGGCGAGAATCAGAATGAGGTCAGGAAAACGTTCCAGCAGGCCGCTATAGAGCAGCTTCATGGTTGACAGCGTCGTGTCGGCGGGAAAAGCGACCAGTGGCGCGATATCGTCGTCATGATACCCCGGCGGGGGCTGGGGATGCATAAACACCGGTACCCGGCGTTGCGCGACTTCTTCCCAGAACGGTAAGAACTCTGGGGTATGCAGATATTTGCCACCAACGTTCGAGGTGATCAGCACACCGACAAAGCCTGGCAGCGCCAGTGCGCGCTTGAGTTCTGCCAGTGCTTCTCCCATGGAGTTGAACGGAATGTTGGCAAACGCCTTGAAACGGTCTGGACTCTGGCGGCATGACTCGGCGAAGGTATCGTTGACAAGGCGACAGAGGGCCGGGCTGTGTTCATCAACATGGATGTACATCGACGGCGCCGACAGGATCTCAATCTCTACGCCGGCCTTGGTCATGACCTCTATCCGCTCCCCGTGGTCCCAGGCTGGCAACGGGGTGCCCGCCCAGACTGCCACGAGCCGCCCTTGAGGATCTTCGCGAAGGACCACCTCGTTAGGGTAGTGCTCTTTCAGTTTAAGGAAAAATTCTTTGGGAAACGCGTGGGCGTGGAAATCGATCTTCATCGTAGTTCCCTCCTTACAGCAAGGACAATTCGTGCTTCGACAGGCTCAGCACGAACGGTTACTGGCCGAGATACCATATTCCCCCGGTCACCCTGAGCTCCCTTCGACTTGGCTCAGGGCAGGCTTGTCGAAGGGCGACCGTAAGAGATTGCAGTTGCCCCTTAGGTTGCGGACATCACCGACGCACGCTGAGCATGCTGGTCGAGAAACGATCCTAACGCCGCGTTGAATGCCTCGGGTTTCTCGAGGTTCGTCAGATGTCCGGCTCCAGGAATCTTCACGAATGAAGCACCAGTGAGGTTTTTCACCAGAAACTCAGAAGCCGAAGGGGGAGTAACAATGTCCTCCTCACCAACAATAACGAGAGTAGGGACGGTAACCTGCGGCAACACGGAGCGGAAATCAGTCGTCACGATTGCGTGGAGAGCCTGTTTATAAGGCCCAACCCGCAGAGCCGAGAGCGAAGCACGCAACTGCTCACGCACTGCCGCGGACGCGTTCTTGGCAACGAGCACTTCTACGACACTAGGGGCGATGTCTACCGGCGTAAGTCCTCTCTCTAACGGATCGAGCCGCCGGGCAAGGAAATCGCGTCTCACTTCCTCGGGTACGCCGCCGAAACCCGATGACGTATCAACCAAAGCGAGCGTAGCAACCCGTCCAGGATAGCGACCGTAGAAATCCTGGATGATCATCCCGCCCATCGAGAGACCGACCAGGTGGGCACGCTCGGCTTTGAGGTGGTCGAGCAGGCGCAACAGATCGTCGGCGAAATCACCGAACTTCAACGTCTGCGGCGGGTCGTCGCTGGCGCCGTAGCCGCGGGCATCCCAGGTCACTGTGCAGAAGCGATTGCCAAAGTGTTCGAGTTGCCCGTACCAATTGGTACGATTGCCGCCGATGCCGTGGAGAAACACCACCAGTGGACCACTGCCTACCATCTCATAAGCGATCGAGACCGGACCGTCGGTGTGTCGTGTCGCACGCATATCTGCTCCTTTGGGTCAGCGTTGCGGTGGATTATCGGCCGGTTAGGGCTGGGATGTCAACCGTGAAAGCTGTTAGCTCTTGGCTATTAGCTGTTAGCCAGACCCTCTTTCCTAGAAGCTAAAAGCTAATGGCTAACAGCTAATGGCTTTTTCACATCGCCTCCAGCGTCTCGATACCCAGCAGGTCCAACCCCTTCCGAATGTATCGCGCCGTTAAGTCGCACAGCAACAAGCGAGTGGGGCGTACATCTGCAGGCGCTTTGAGCACGGCGTGTGCCTGATAGAAGAGATTGAACTTGGTCGCCAGATCGTACAGAAACCCAGCCAAGACGTTGGGTTTGTAGGTCCGTTCAACTTCCAGCAGCGTATCACCCCAGCGGATCATTTGTTTAGCCAGGTCTTGCTCTTCTGGCGTGAGCAGCCGAACCTCCATTCCCGGTTCAGGTTGCCAGTGTTCCAACTCCCCCTTACGAAAGATTGAGCGGATGCGGGCGTAGACGTACTGCAAATACGGGGCGGTATTGCCATCCAGAGCCAGCAACTTCTCCCAACTGAAGCGGTAGTCGGCGGTGCGGTTCTGCATGAGGTCGGCATATTTGACCGCGCCGATCCCGACCGCCCGGGCGATACGAGACAGCTCCTCCCCCGACAGTTCAGGGTTTTTATCGCGCGCTATGACACGGGCGCGTTCTTCGGCTTCATCGAGCAGGGCTTCAAGCTTGACCGGCTCGCCTTCGCGGGTTTTGATTGGCTTGCCATCTTGGCCCAGGATCGTACCAAACCACACATGCTCTAGGGCCATCGTGTAACCCCAACGTCGGGCTGCAGCGAACAACTGCTTGAAGTGCAGCTGTTGGCGACTATCAGTGACATAGATAATGCGGTCTGGGCGAAACGTTTCTACCCGATATTTCACCGTTGCCAAGTCCGTTGTGGCATAGAGAAACGCGCCATCTTGTTTCTGAATGAGAAACGGTGTTCCCGTCAGTTCGGGATCGTCATCGTAAAAGATACAGACAGCACCCTCACTCGGTCGCGCTAGTCCCTTTTCTTGCAACTCTTGGACGACAGCTGATAACACCGGGTTATAAAAGCTTTCGCCGAGCCAGTGATCGAACTGTACGCCCAGGCGCGAGTAGATCTGCTCGAACGCCCGGCGTGAAACCGCCATGAATTCCTGCCACAAGGCCATGTTATCAGGATCGCCTTTCTGCAATTTAGCCAGCTCCTCTCGCGCCTTTACGGCAACTGCCGGGTCAGTCTTAGCCTGTACCTGTACGGTTTTGTAGATGCGCTCCATCTCTGCCAAGGGATCGCGTTCGTACGCTTCACGATTGGGCAAGGTGCGGTAGCCGATGATGAGCATACCGAACTGTGTACCCCAATCGCCCAAGTGGTTGTCGGTAATGACTGTGTGACCGAGAAACTTCAGGACTCGTGTCAGCGCATCACCAAGGATGGTCGAGCGGATATGGCCGACATGCATGGGCTTGGCGATGTTCGGTGCGCTGAAGTCCACGACGATCGTCTCTGGCTGGGCCGCGGGCTCCATGCCTAAACGCTCATCCAGCGCAGCCGCCAGAATCGCACAGCCAAGCCAGGCTGGGTCAAGACGGAAGTTGATGAATCCCGGGCCAGCGATCTCCCAAGTTGCGGGAATCTCGGTGGGATCAAAGTGAACGATCACTTTCTGTGCCAGCTCACGCGGATTCATTTGACGTGCCTTGGCCGCTGCCATCACACCATCGGCCTGATAATCGCCGAACTGAGGGTTGGTGGTAGGATGAACCAAAGCTTGTACCGTTGTCCCTGTTGCACCCGTGGCAGTAACAAGGGCACGTGAAGTCTCTTCTTCGAGTAGTTGTGTAATCGTTGGCATATACATCTTTCTCTGTACCACAAGCGGGGAGAGGAACGAAAGCCGCCCACTCCGTCCCAGAGTTTGCGTCGGCAGAAACTTTATGCCATCATCATCTGTTGTGTTGGGAAGCGATGGAAGACCGGAGGACAGAGACTGAGGGACGCGCTCAGTGGCGGTATTGGTTAGCGCTACGATTGGTGCGCGGAGTCGGAAACGTCACCTACCGTGAACTCCTCGAACGCTTTGGCTCACCCCAAGCCGTGTTCGCTGCATCCTCTGCTGCTCTGACGGAAGCAGGGATCCATGCCGAAGTCGCACGGGCGATTACGACGTTTGATCAGTGGCATACGGCAGACGCGGAGTTGAAGAAAATCACGCATATTGGCGTCCGCTTAGTGACTCAGGCAGACCAAGAATATCCAGTCAACCTCACCCACTTGCATGACCCCCCGCCTTTTTTATACGTTCGTGGTTCTTTCGTTCCCGAGGACCGGGTCGCGATCGCGATCGTTGGCTCGCGATTTGCAAGTGTATACGGCAAGGGGGTTGCACGGGATCTGGCGCGAGGATTGGCAGAGAAAGGGGTTACAATCATCAGTGGCCTAGCGCGTGGTATCGACGCTGAGGCCCACCGGGCAGCGCTGGCTGCGGGCGGGCGCACACTCGCGGTGTTAGGGTCAGGGTTGGATATCATTTACCCCAGCGAACACCGTCCTCTGGCGACAGAAATCCCAGCGAACGGAGCGGTCATCTCGGAGTTCTCCCTCGGCAGCAAACCCGACGCTGTCCACTTTCCTTACCGCAATCGCGTCATTAGTGGACTCGCGCTAGGGACGGTGGTCGTGGAAGCAGCGGAGAACAGCGGTTCGCTAATTACTGCGCGTTCTGCCCTGGAGCAGAATCGCGAGGTCTTCGCCGTGCCTGGTCTAATTACCAGCCTGCGGAGCCGTGGCCCACATCAGCTGATTAAAGACGGGGCGAAACTCGTGGAAGGAATCGACGATATTTTGAGTGAAATAGCGCCAGCACTAGCGCCTCCACGCTCGCCCTCGCCGGCAGCGCCAGCGGTAACGCTTGAGCCCCACGAAGCACTGCTAGCAGGGTTGTTCGAGAGCGACTCCCTGCATGTGGACACGTTGATTGCCCGCAGTGGCCTGAGCGCGGCGCGTGTGCTCGAAGTTTTACTCGGCCTGGAACTCAAGGGCGTGGTCACCCAACTACCTGGTACGTATTTTGCCCTCACCGGCGAATGGGCAAGCAACAAGAGGAGTTAAGCAAAACAATGGCGAAAAACTTGGTCATTGTCGAATCTCCGGCCAAGGCCAGGACGATCGGCAAATACTTGGGACGTGACTACCTCGTCAAGGCGTCGGTCGGACACATTATGGATTTACCGAAAAACAAACTCGGTGTGGACGTGGAAAAAGGGTTTGCCACCGAGTACCACGTGATTCAAGGCAAAGCGAAGATTGTCGAAGACCTGCGCAAGGCAGCTAAAGATAAAGAGAACATTTATCTCGCCTCAGATCCGGACCGTGAAGGCGAAGCTATCGCCTGGCACATTGCGGAGAAGCTCGACAAGAAGGGCAAAAGGGTCCGCCGTCTGTTGCTCAACGAGATTACTAAAAAAGCGGTCCAAGAGGCGCTCCAGCGTCCAGCCCAACTCAATCGTGATCTCTACGAATCACAAATTGCTCGCCGGATCCTCGACCGGCTGGTTGGTTACCAGATCAGCCCTCTGTTATGGAAAAAGGTCCGCCGCGGGCTCTCTGCCGGCCGTGTACAGTCGGTGGCGGTACGCGTCATTACTGAACGCGAACGTGAGATTCAGGCGTTTGAGCCCGAAGAGTATTGGTCAATCATCGCCACTCTGGAGGGTAAGCTACCGCCGGCCTTCGAAGCGCGGCTCGCTAAGGTCGGGGATCGGCGTGTCGATAATAAAACGTTCCGCATCGCCAACGAAGCCGAGGCTCAGGAGATCCTCGCACACCTCGAAGGTGCGGACTGGAGCGTCACGAAAGTCGAAAAGCGTGACCGCCGACGTAATCCACCGCCTCCCTTCATTACCTCGCGGCTGCAACAGGAGGCCTCACGCAAGCTTGGCTATTCTCCTGCTCGCACCATGGGGATTGCTCAGCGCCTGTACACGGGGGTTGAGTTGGGAGATGAAGGGTCAGTTGGCTTGATCACCTACATGCGCACCGATTCGCCGCGGATCTCACCAGAAATGACAGCGGCAGCACGTACTTATATTAATGACACCTATGGTGGCGACTATGTGCCCGAGCGGCCCAACATCTACCGTTCGGCCAAGACCGCCCAGGAAGCGCACGAAGCGATTCGCCCGACCTCACTGGACTATTCCCCCGAGTGGGTGGCGCCCTACCTGAGCCGCGAAGAGCTCAACCTGTACACGTTGATCTGGAACCGTTTCCTCGCCAGCCAGATGGCACCGGCTCTGTTCGAGCAAACCAGTGTAGACATCGCGGCGAATCAGTGTACCTTCCGAGCCACCGGGCAAGTGCTGCGTTTTGACGGATTCTTGCGCGTCTATATGGAAGGCAAAGATGACAAAAGCACTGACGAAGACGACGACAAAGAAATGCAGCTTCCTCCCCTCGCCGAAGGGGAGTTGTTGCGCCTTTTGCAATTGACGCCTAACCAGCATTTCACCCAGCCGCCTCCGCGCTTCACCCAGGCTATGCTCATTAAAGAGCTGGAAGAAAAGGGGATCGGTCGACCTTCAACCTATGCCTCAATCATGGAGACGATCCTCGACAAGGCATATGTTCAGGAAGATGAGCAACGGCGTTTGCGTCCCACCCAGCTAGGGATGCTGATCACCGACCTGCTCGTGGAATCTTTCCCAGACATCCTCAACGTCGAGTTCACCGCCGGCATGGAAGCGGTACTCGACCAGATTGAAGATGGACAAGAGGACTGGCGTCGGGCGGTCGAGCGTTTTTACTGGCCGTTCTCTGCTGACCTCGAACGGGCAGAGAAGGAAATGCGTGATGTCAAAGGGACCGGTGAGTCTACGGACATCCCTTGCGCTGAGTGTGCTGACGGTAAGATGATGATCCGCTGGGGCCGCAATGGTGAGTTCTTGGCCTGCTCGAATTACCCGCAGTGCAAATCGACCTCCAACTTTACCCGCGATGAGCGAGGACAGGTCATTCCACAGAAAAAAGAAGAGGCGCTGACCGAGGAGATCTGCGAGAAGTGTGGCAAGCCGATGCAGGTTCGCTTCAGTCGCTACGGGAAGTTCCTTGGCTGCTCTGGGTATCCGGAGTGCACGAATATTCGCAAGCCGGGCAAACCAGTCAAATCACTTGGTGTGCACTGTCCAGAATGCCAGGAAGGCGAGTTGCTGCAAAAATGGTCGCGGCGCGGTAAGGTTTTCTACAGTTGCAATCGTTACCCCAAGTGTACATTCGCGCTCTGGGACCGGCCCGTGCCCGAACCGTGCCCCCTTTGTCACGCCCCATTTGTGGTCGAAAAGATTAGCAAACGTTTCGGCACCATGAGACGCTGCATCCGGGAAGAGTGTGATTACCAAGAAGTGGTAGAGCCAGTGGCTGAGGCAGGATAAGACAGTCATGAGTAATGAGGACTGAGTAATGAGTGAAGACACGAGAACCTATAATTCGTTGTCTCAGCTCTGGGCGCTCGTTACTCATCACTCGTTACTGAGCGAAGCGTATGCAATACGTCACAGTTATCGGCGCTGGCCTTGCGGGCAGTGAGGCGGCCTGGCAAATAGCCCAGCAGGGGCTTGTGGTACGCCTCTATGAAATGCGCCCGGTCCGCCAGACCGAAGCGCATCGGACCGATTGCTTCGCTGAGTTAGTGTGCTCAAATTCGCTGCGCAGTGCCTCATTTGAGGCTGCAGTCGGATTGCTGAAAGAAGAAATGCGTCGCCTTGGTTCTCTGATCATGAGCGCCGCGGATGCTGCCCGTGTCCCAGCAGGCCTGGCGCTGGCAGTAGATCGGGAGGTCTTTTCCCACACGATCACCGCAGCCCTTGCTTCCCATCCACTTATCGAAATACGGCGTGAAGAAGTGCAAGCGCTGCCTCCCGGTGTGACCGTCGTCGCTAGTGGCCCGCTGACCTCGCCTGCCCTCTCTGAACAACTACGGGTGCTGTTCGGCAGCGAATATTTGTATTTCTATGACGCCATCTCGCCGTTGATTACCGCCGAGTCGATCGACACCAGCGTCGCCTTCAAAGCCTCACGCTACGACCACGGGGATGATTATCTCAACTGCCCGCTCACCCGCGAAGAGTATTACCGATTAGTGAATGAAATCCTAGCGGCGGAGAAAGTACCGGAAAAAGAATTTGAGCGCAGCCTCTACTTCGAAGGTTGCCTGCCCATAGAAGAGATGGCTCGCCGGGGCAAGGACACGCTCGCCTTCGGACCGATGAAACCAGTAGGGCTCCTCGACCCGCGTACGGGGGAGCGACCTTACGCCGTTGTTCAGCTCCGTCAGGATGACCGGGCTGGGAGCTTGTGGGGAATGGTTGGGTTCCAAACTAAGATGACTTACCCCGAACAACGGCGCGTATTTCGCATGATGCCAGGCTTAGAAAAGGCAGAGTTTGTACGCTTGGGAAGCCTCCATCGCAACACGTTTATTGATTCGCCACGCCTGTTACGGCCAACCTTGCAGTTCCGTGGACGCACAGGTCTGTTTTTTGCCGGACAAATGATTGGCGTCGAAGGCTATCTCGAATCCGCCGCTGCCGGGCTGCTCGCCGGGCTCAATGCCGCGCGGCTCGTCCAAGGCATGCCACTGTTGATCGCGCCGGCGACTACTGCGCTCGGGTCGCTGCTTGCC
>CAZAYE010000083.1:0-9291 GCA_964489255.1 uncultured Enterobacteriaceae bacterium | reverse complement strand
ATACGAGATCATGCCTAGTCTCGTGGGCTCGGAGATGTGTATAAGAGACAGCGCAGGGAGAGTCCTGCAGTGCGCGCCCCCGCAAGAGGTGTATAGCCGTCCGGCAAGTATGATGGTGGCTGAATCAATAGGGAGTCCGGTGATCAACCGGATCGACGCAGAAGTGCAAGAGGCAACCTTGGTCTTGCCCGGAGGGACGCAGATAGCTCTACCACCACTCCAGGCAGAACGGTTCGTCGCCGTCCCTCGGCATCTCTACTTAGGCATACGGCCTGAACATATTCGCATCAGCCCCGATTCCGGGTCGGGAAGAGCGCAGGTGCGACAGGTCGAGCATCTCGGCAAGGAGACACACGTCGTCCTTGACTGTGGCGCTTATGCACTGACCGTACGGGCCGAGGCAGACTGTGCTCTGCAGTCGGGACAAATTGTCTCCTGGACCTGGGACTGGGAGCACGTCTTATGCTTTGATCCGCGCGACGGGACGAACCTTCATCCCGTCGCGCCAGCGCATCGAGAGGGAAAGAGATAGACTTTCCTTACATATAGTAATCGAAGTCCCGCTCGGTGCGCACCCGACGCCGAACGCGGAAAATATGCACCGGCATAACTTGGGGATTCAGTTCAACATAATTGTGAGGTCCGTGCCAGAAGTAACGCGCACCGCTGAGCAGGTCATGCACTTGGTAGGGCTGATGGGAATCCAGCCCAAGGGTCTCGAGCGGGAGTTCCAGCCAGCCCGAATGGGTATGATGGGGATCGAGATTCACGACCACCAAGATCACGTTCGAGAAATCATCCGTATTTTTGCTGTAACCAATAAGCTGGTCATTATCGACCGCATGAAAGCGGAGGCTCCAGTCACTGTGCAAAGCAGGATTCTCCCGTCGGATACGATTCACTCGGGCAATCAAGGTTTTCAGACTGTCAGGTCTGTCGAGATCCCAGTACTTGATCTCGTATTTCTCGGAATTCAGATACTCCTCGCTGCCCATCTCTCGAGGCTGGTTTTCGCCCAACTCGAAAGCTGGACCATAAATACCGTAGTTGGCTCCCAAAGTTGCCGCTAAGACCAACCGCGCAATAAACGCTGGCCGTCCCCCAAGCTGGAGATGCTCAGTCAGAATATCAGGGGTGTTGGGCCACAAGCTGGGCCGGAAGTACTCCCGCACTTCTGTCTGGGTCAACTCGGTAAAATACTGCGTCAGCTCAGGCTTTGAGTTGCGCCAAGCAAAGTAGGTATAGGACTGACTAAACCCCAGCTGGGCAAGGCGATACATGACCTTCGGGCGGGTAAACGCCTCGGCAAGAAAAATCACTTCTGGATACTCTTTTTTAACATTCCGAATCAGCCATTCCCAGAAGCGAAAGGGCTTGGTGTGGGGGTTGTCTACGCGGAAAATGCGAATGCCCTGCTCGATCCAGAAGTACACGACCCCGAGGAGTTCCTTCCACAACTCCTGCCACTGGTCCGTTTCAAAATCGAAGGGATAAATATCTTGATACTTCTTCGGCGGGTTTTCGGCGTACTGAATGCTCCCATCGGGCCGATGGCGGAACCACTCTGGATGTTCCTTGACGTAGGGATGATCTGGGGTGCACTGAAAAGCGAGGTCGAGGGCGATTTCCATCCCCTGTTCCTGCGCTTTTTTCACCAGCCGGCGGAAGTCCTCGAGAGTGCCGAGTTGGGGATGGATGGCCGTATGCCCCCCTTCTGCTGCGCCAATGGCCCAGGGACTGCCGGGGTCCTCAGGACGGGCGATGAGCGCATTGTTTTTGCCCTTCCGGTAGGTCCGACCGATCGGATGGATAGGCGGGAAGTACAGCACGTCGAAGCCCATCGACGCCACGTACGGCAGACGCGCCTCACAGTCTTTGAAGGTGCCGTGCCGCCCCGGTTCGGCAGCGCCTGAACGGGGAAACAGCTCATACCAAGCACTGCAACGGGCTTTGTCTCGATCCACGATCACCGCGAGCTCCTTGTCGTAGGTCGTCGCAAACTGCTGGTCTGGGTATTTCGCCACCAGCGGATCTAACTCCGCGGCCAGCGCGAGCTGCGTGCGTGCGGAAAAGGCCGATTCCTGCGCGAGGCGAAGAATCTGGGCCCATTCTCTTAACTTCCGTGCCTCCTCCCCTGTCGCGCGCTCACTGGTTTCCTCGATGAGTTGCGCCCCAATCAGCAGATCAACACGAATGTCCTGACCTGCCTCGACTTTCTTCTCCAAACCGTGCCGCCAGGAGGTAAAGCGATCAACCCAAGCCTGAAGGGTATAATAGTAGGAGCCTAACTTCGTCACCACAAATTCTCCGCGCCAACGATCGTTCATGACGAACCGCAGCGGGACCTGATGCCACTGCTGCTCCTCTGCAGGACGATACAACAGGACCGCACCAAGAGCCTCGTGCCCATCGGTAAAGATATCACCCTCGACGATCACCTTCTCACCGACAGTTCGTTTCACCGGAAAACGGCCGTGTTCAATCTCGGGTTGCACTCCCGCTATCACTACGCGAACTTGGCCTTCGTGATCCTTCATCGCCGATCTCCTTCTGGCAGATCCCCTGTATGCTTAAAGAACACTACGGCGAGAGGTGGAAGCGTGAGGGTTAAGGAGTAGTAATGACCATGGGACGACACCGGATTTGCTTCCATTCCTCCCAGGTTGCCCTGCAGGCTGCCGCCATACTCTCCGGCGTCGCTGTTGAGAACCTCTTGCCAAAAGCCCCCGCGCGGAACCCCGAGTCGATAGTTGTGATGGACCACAGAGGTGAAGTTGCAGACGACGAGAATCTGCTCGCGGGTCGAACGCCCTTTGCGGACGAAGCTGAGCACACTGTGCTCCGTGTCGTTGCAATCGATCCACTCGAAACCAGCCGTCTCACAATCTCGTTCGTAGAGAGCTGGTTCGTTCCGGTAGAGCCGATTGAGATCCTCTACCCAGCGTTGCAGGCCGGAGTGTGAGGCGTGCCCCAAAAGATGCCAGTCCAAGCTCCCCTCATGGTCCCACTCCTTCCATTGGCCAAACTCCCCGCCCATAAAGAGTAATTTCTTACCGGGCTGGGCATACAGGTACCCTAAGAGCAGCCGCAGGTTGGCAAATTTTTGCCAGTCGTCCCCAGACATTTTACCCAAGAGCGACCCTTTGCCGTGCACGACTTCATCATGCGAGAGCGGGAGGACAAAGTTTTCGGAGAAGGCATACATCAAGCGAAACGTCAGCTCATTGTGATGATATTTCCTGTAGACTGGATCTCGGGCCATGTAACTCAAGGTGTCGTGCATCCAGCCCATGTCCCACTTCAGTCCGAACCCGAGTCCGCCGATATAGAGCGGACGAGAGACTAGCGGCCAGGCCGTTGACTCTTCAGCACTCGTTTGCACGTCAGGATAATGCTGGTAGACTTCCTCGTTGAAGCGGCGCAAAAACTCTACTGCCCGGAGGTTCTCCCGCCCGCCGTGTTCGTTGGGAATCCATTCTCCTTCTTTGCGGGAGTAGTCCAGATACAGCATGGAGGCGACAGCGTCGATGCGGAGACCATCGACGTGGTACTTCTCCAGCCAAAAAAACGCATTGCTAATGAGAAAACTCCGCACCTCGTTGCGCCCGTAGTTAAAGATGAAACTGTGCCAGTCGGGGTGGAAGCCCTGACGGGGATCAGCGTGCTCAAAGAGGTGTGTGCCATCGAAGAAACCAAGCCCGTGCTCGTCGTTAGGAAAGTGCGCCGGGACCCAATCCAGAATCACCCCGATCCCGTGCTGGTGCAGGTAGTCGATCAGATACATGAAGTCCTGTGGCGTCCCGTACCGGCTGGTCGGGGCAAAATACCCCGTGACCTCGTAGCCCCAGGAGCCGTAGAAGGGATGTTCCATGACTGGGAGGAACTCTACATGAGTGAATCCCAGCTGCTGGAGGTAGTTGGCTAAAAAGGGGGCCAGCTCTCGGTATGTAAGCGGGCGGTTCCCCTCCTCTGGCACTCGCCTCCATGAACCCAGATGCACTTCGTAGATCGCCATAGGGGCATCAAGCGCATTGCGCTGGCGCCGTTTTTCCATCCACTCTTGGTCTCGCCACTCGTAGGCGAGATCCCAGACGATCGAGGCAGTCTGGGGCGGAATTTCATTATAAACGGCAAAAGGATCCGCCTTGTCTACCTGGTACCCATCGAACCGAGAACGAATGTGATACTTGTACACGGTGCCCTTGCCCAGGTTCGGGAAGAATCGTTCCCAGATTCCGGATTGCCCCTTTGGCTGGAGGAGATGAGTTGTTTTGTCCCAGCCGTTGAACTCTCCCATCACCGAGACTCGGGCGGCGTCAGGAGCCCACACGGCAAAATAGGTTCCTGGTGTTTCTCCGTCGCGGAGGAGGTGAGCCCCGAGCTTCTCATACAGGCGGAAATGCGTCCCTTCATTGAAGAAGTGGAGATCGTGTTCACCTAAAAGGATCGTCTCAGGCAGTGCTGATTTCTCGCGAGCCTTTGCCTTTGTCGTGGAAGCCGTCTTGCGGCGCGCCTTCCCCGGCATGGATGATTGGAGAACACGGCCTTTTCTGTTCTGTGGCATTGTTATCTTCTTCTTGGCAGCTACAAAGGGTGAACGGCTAAGTGCGTTTCTCAACCGGAAAACAAAAGTCCCTCACTGAGCGGTTTCACCCAGCTGCTTCCAAGCGTTGCAAGATACCTCGGAGGGGGATCCGCACCCAATCAGGGCGGTTGTTCAGCTCATAGCTCAACTCATAGACCGCCTTTTCAAGGAGAAACGCATCGAGCAAGATCTGCAGATCCTGTCGGTTGCGGGGCACGAAGGATCCATGATTCGCAGCTTCGAGGTAGGCTTTGGTAAATACGACTGAAACCCACAGGTGCCAAAGGCGCGCCCACGGCTCCAGGGCAGTGAGACCTCCAGGATGGGAGTTCAGTACCCCTTTGTCCATTTGCGCAGACAGAGCGGTGTACGCCGCATAGTGGAAGGAACGGAGCATGCCAGCCACGTCTCGCAATGGTGAGCGTTTGATTCGTCTCTCGCTGAGCGGGCGAGCGGGCTCGCCCTCAAAGTCAATGATGACGAAATCTTTGCCGGTGTAGAGCAACTGTCCCAAATGGTAGTCGCCATGGTAGCGAGTCCGCATCGTGATGATCTTATGTTGCAGGACGGCCTGGAAGCGACGGAACACCTCACCTTCTAGCTCCAGGACTTTTCGGGCCTCTCCCACCACCGCTTCCGGTAGATGCTTGAAATTCCGACGCAGCAATTGAAAAGCTTGGACAGCCAGACTCCGCATCGATTGATAAATGGAGCGCTGGTAGTGGGTAGAAAAGGCTTCGGGCGCAAAGCGGGGATCGCTCGTATCGGCAGCGAGCGCGAGGTGCAGTTCAGCCGTGCGCTGGCCTAAGAGCCGTGCCGATGCCAAATAGGGACCGATGAGGTCGCCGGCGAGTGGCGGAAGCTCCTCCGCCATCAAGGCGAGCAGCGGTTTTTGTGGTATGGCGGGCTGCACGGTGACCGATTGGGCGAGAGCGGCCTCAAAGTAACGGTCGAGGACATCCAGAGTATAACTCCAAGCGTCGCCTTGATTCGGCACGAAGCCGTGAAGGATGGCCATCGTCACCGGCTCTCTTTGCTTCCGGCGGTACTCCAAAGCCCCGGCCACAGGGGCACTATGGCTGAAGAAGACCTTGTCCGTCAGAAAGCGTCCAACCTCGAGGTCCGGGCTCACTCCTTCATCGACACGCCGAAAGAGCTTGAGGATCAACTTGTCTCCATACACAACCGACGTGTTGCTCTGTTCGGCCTTCAGCAGCGAGGGTGGCAAAACTGTCTCGGCCGGGGTGCGAAGCTGCCGGAGCGTTCGGGTCGGCACACCAAAAAGTTCACCAGTAGTTCCTTTGAAACGGCGGCGGCGGGAAATGGCGTCGAGCAGCGCTTGACAAAAGCCAGGCTCCCATAGTGCCTCGTACAGCATCCCCTCTCCGTTTCTGCCGGCCACGCGGGCAACTATCGCTTGTGGCAGCTCTTGCTGTATCCGTTCTGTTGCTGCGGGGGTCGCGACCGCTAACGGGAGAACGTAGGTCTCTGGATTTCCCTCAGTGTAGCCAACGATAACCGACGTGAGGTAGGCTACCGAGGAGTCGTAAGAAAATGGGATGATTTCAGGAATGGTTATGGAGCGGATCTGTCGTGCCTTGCCGCCGAACCAGCGACACCTTTGCAGGTAGTCTGGTAAGATTGCGGCCAACGCGGCTTTGCCCTCGTTTTGCAAGACGTGTTCGTACGGACTACTGACTTTGAGGATGGGCACTTCAGCTTTGGGGGTAGTCACCTCGACCGCTGCGGCAGGCAGCGGCTCGAGGGTAAACCAGAAAAAGGAATGTGGTCCCAGCGTGAGCAAGTAGGGCAATTCGCCGATCGGAGGAAACGCCACCCGGCCAAACATTTCGACCGGCTGCATCCCCCGAAACGTGGCGAGATCGAGTTCCACATACTGCACAAAACGTGAAAGGTTCGCGACAACGAGAATACACTCCTCCTGATACCGCCGCAGGAAGGCGAGAATTTTATGGTTCTCGGGCTGCAGAAGCTCAAGGGTGCCCCGTCCAAAGGCTTTATAGCGTTTCCGCAACGCGATGAGGCGCCGCATCCACCATAAAAGCGAGTGGGGGTTGTTTTGTTGGGCATCAACGTTGATGGCTTCGTAATGATATTCCGGATCAATGATGATCGGGAGGTACAGTTTCTGGGGATTGGCGCGGGAAAAGCCCGCGTTGCGATCTGGACTCCATTGCATGGGTGTCCGCACGCCGTTCCGGTCACCGAGGTAGACATTGTCCCCCATCCCAATCTCGTCGCCGTAATAGACAATAGGGGATCCCGGCAGGGAAAAGAGCAGACCCTTCATGAGTTCGATGCGCCGACGATGATTCCCCAGGAGCGGAGCGAGACGGCGGCGAATCCCCAGGTTAAGCCGTGCCTGAGGATCCTGAGCATAGAAGCGGTACATATAATCCCGCTCTTCGTCAGTCACCATCTCCAGGGTCAGTTCATCGTGATTACGGAGAAAAATGCCCCACTGGCAGTTCGCCGGAATAGCCGGCGTTTGTTGCAAAATGTCGATAATGGGGAAGTGGTCCTCGGTGCTGATCGCCATAAAGAGCCGGGGCATGAGCGGGAAGTGGAAGTTCATATGGCACTCATCGCCTGCCCCGAAGTAGGCCGCCGCATCTTCGGGCCACTGATTCGCCTCGGCCAAAAAGATCCGGTTCTTAAACTTCCGGTCGACATGGCGCCGGAGTTCTTTCAAGAACGTATGGGTCTCCGATAGATTTTCACAGTTTGTGCCTTCTCGCTCATAGAGGTATGGCACGGCGTCGAATCGTAAACCGTCTACCCCCAGCCGAAACCAAAAATCGACGACTTGGGTGATCGCCTTCTGCACTGCCGGGCTCTCGTAGTTGAGATCCGGTTGGTGGGAGTAGAAGCGATGCCAATAATACGCATGGGCCACCGGGTCCCAGGCCCAGTTGGAGGATTCGAAGTCTTTAAAGATAATCCGCGCTTCCCGGTATCTCTCCGGGGAGTCGCTCCACACGTAGAAGTCGCGCCAAGGACTCCCCGGTTTGGCACGCCGCGCGCGTTGGAACCACGAGTGTTGATCAGACGTGTGGTTGAGCGCCAGCTCGGTGATGACGCGGATACCCCGCCGATGCGCCTCCCGCAAAAATACCTCAAAGTCAGTCAGGGTCCCATACATCGGGTGAACGCTCGTGTAGTCGGACATGTCATAGCCGTCGTCCTTGAGGGGAGAAGGACAAAAAGGCAAAAGCCAGAGGGCGGTAATCCCCAGATTTTGCAGATACTCCAGCTTGTGAGTCAGTCCACGAAAGTCCCCCACCCCATCGTCGACACTGTCGTAAAAAGCTCTGACATGGAGCTCATAAATGATCGCATCCTTGTACCACAAGGGGTTGTCTTCCAACTGAGGATCATTCCGTTTCTTGCCGCCCATGAGGTTCCTCTCTCACTGTGAAGACGAACGCAGGATTATCCCTCTGGTTCCAATAAGGCGACGGGAAAATTGGCAAATACCTCTCCCAGAGCGAGCATGCCGTGGCCGTTAAGCCCAACCGCGGTCAGGGATTCTCCGGTAAAAAGATTGCGGTAGCAGTGGTTCCCCTCAGCGAGAGGCAGAGTGAGCCAGTAGTCTGCCCAGATCTGCGAACCGAGAGGAAGCATACGCGGATCAGGAACGAGCCGCGTCAGCAAGCGGGGGACAACCACCAAGAGAGCACGTCCCTCGTGTTGTCGGGCGAAGGCACAGATATGCTGCTGCTTGGGACCCACTCCCGCCAAAGGGATATACGCTCCGTTCAGAAAGAGGGCAGGATGCTCCCGTCGATAGGCCAGAGTCCTATACGTCACGTACAGTTTAATGCGACCATCTGCCCGCGTTTCCAGGAGTTCACGGGCGAGGTGGACGAGATTCCGTCCCCCGGCCTGGATTTGTTCCTGCAAGAGGCTCAGCATCTGCTGGCGGCAGCCGTAGTCCACTGACCGCCGGTTGTCCGGGTCGACCAGACTAAAGTCCCAAATTTCACTCCCTTGATAGAGGTCTGGTATCCCCGGAGCCGTGAGTTTGAGGAGGGTTTGAGAGAGTGAGTTATACAGGCCGCATTGTGCCACCCGTTCTCGCAAGATCTGGAAATCCTCACGGAACAAAAAATCATCCAGCACGACACTGACAAATTCTTGCAGGGCGTCATCGTAGGCTTGATTAGGGTTGACCCAGCTCGTGTTGACTTTGGCCTCCTTGGTGGCCTTACGCATGTAATCCTGCATCCGCTGCTTGAACACCGCGTAGTCGTCCGCGGTCATCGGCGTTAACGGCCAGGCACCGAGCAACGTCTGGTAGAAGAGGTATTCTTCGTTCCGGTCAGGCACTGGTTGACCGTCTACGCGCGGTTTTTTCTTCTTATTGAGACTGCTCCAGCGCCGGAGCGCAATCCGCCACTCGTGGGGAATCTCCGAAAGCACATTGATGCGGGCACGGACGTCCTCGCTCCGCTTGGTGTCGTGAGTGGTGGTGGCCAGCAACGCCTGCGGCCACTGCTCGAGGCGTTCGCGGTTCTGTTGGTGGAACGTGGCGAGCGATACGCCAAACCGATCTGGGGCGCTCCCCACCTCGTTCAGGGAGACGAGTCGGTTGTAGCTATAGAAGGCGGTATCTTCGACACCCTTGGCCATGACCGGCCCGGTACACTGTTGAAACTTCATGACAAAGGCACGCTGCGCCTGAC
>CAZAYE010000082.1:0-9316 GCA_964489255.1 uncultured Enterobacteriaceae bacterium | reverse complement strand
GCCTTGCTCGTGCTGTGGAAGCCCAAATTCTTCCTGCGCGCAGCTGAGGAGGGCATCATCGGATAGGATTTATAGGAGTGGCACGATTTCCTGCGTGCCGACTGTCGAAGCATGGGAGGCCTCCGCAGGCCTCCCATTTTTGTTTCTCTTCCCCTGGCGCAAAGCAGGAAAATATGGGAAGATGCCTCGCCGATAATTCGAAAGGAGGAATTCGCTAATGGCTAATGTCGATGGCGGCGCGCTCATTGGTCGCATTCTCAAGGAACAAAAGATCAAATATATGTTCGCCGTAAACGGTGGACACACATTTCCGATCCTCGCCAATCTCATGAACAACGATATCAAACTAATCCACATGCGCCATGAGCAAGCAACTGCATACGCAGCCGACGGGTATGCGCGCGTGACTGGTACTCCAGGCGTATGCTGTGTGACCGCAGGTTGCGGTCTCACCAATGCCGTAACCGGTCTGTGCGTGGCTGGCTTGACCAACAGCGCAGTGGTCTGCCTCTCTGGCCAGCATCCCACCACCGAGGACTACATTGGCTCTTTCCAGGAGGCCTACGGCTCAGAGGTTGTCCGTACCTTCTCCAAATTCGCCAAGCGCGTGCTCGACTGGTCCACGATCGAGGTCGATCTGCGGCAGGCGTTCCGAGAAGCGCTGAACCCGCCCCAAGGGGTGTCTCTCTTAGAAATCCCTACTAACATCCTTTATCACGTAGACGATGAGAAAAAGCAGCGTAGGGGCGCCAAGGTGTATGGTCTCGATGAACTGCGTTCACAGGGCGATCCGCGTCAGATCGAAAGAGCGGTAGAACTCATCTACAAAGCGCAGAAGCCCATCATCGCTGGTGGCGATGGCATCTTCTGGTCGAACGCGGCTGCCGAGCTCAAAGAACTCGCTGAGTTGACGAGCACGCCGGTGTATTGCCGCCGCGCTGGCCAAGGCGCGGTAGACGAAGCCCATTCGTTGGCGATCCGTGGCGCCTGGAAGAAACCTTTCACGGGCAGCGCTGATGTCGTGCTGGCGATCGGCTTCAAATACTGGAGCGGTGAGAAATTTGGCGAACCGCCAACTTGGAGTGATAAAGCAACCTACATTCAGGTCGATGCGAGCCCGCAACGGGTTGGCTGGCATGTGCCTGCCGAAGTCGGCATCGTTGGCGACCCTAAGCTGGTCCTGCGCCAAATAATCGATAAGATCAAAGAGATGAAGCTCGATTTCAGCGCCAAGCGTGAGAGTCCCTGGCTCAAACAAGTCGCCGAGGTCCGGGCAAACTACGAGCAACTCACTAACGAACGCGCGAAGAAGCACGCGAACGACCTGCCGATCCACCCCGACCGTCTGACTAAAGATCTGATCACCGTAATCGACAAAGATGCCTCGCTCATTATCGACAGTTTCACTCTGAGCGGATACACCAGCCAGTGGTTCACTGCTCATGCCACTGGCCAGGTGGTCGATGCTGGTCCGTTAGCCCCGGTAGGACACGGTGTCGGCATGGGCATCGGCGTACAACTTGCCCGTCCGGGCAAACAGGTCATCGTGGTCATCGGTGATGGAGGTCTCGGCATCGGCGGTATGGATATGGAAACCGCGGCCAAGTATAAGATCCCGATCGTCGCCCTGTTATGGAACAACAGTTCCTGGGGTCCGAGTTTCGAGTCAATGCCGCTGCTCAAAGGCCGGACCGAGCCCTTCGATATGATCCCGAACATCCGCTATGACAAGGTGTTTGAACCCATGGGCGTATATACGGAACATGTGGAGAAACCTGACGAGATTATCCCCGCCTTGGAACGGGCGCTCAAATCGGGCAAGACCGCTCTGGTCAACGTGATCGGCGATAAGCGCATCGGTCACCCGACCCTGGGTGGAAACTTGCTCGGATCGACCCAGGTGTAATGAAACAGGAATCGGGGAATCGGGGAACCGGAGATACGGAGACTCCTCCTCCCCCTCTCCGTTTCACCGTTTCTCCGTTTCACCGTTTCGCTCTTCGGGGATCATACCATGGTCAAATTCTTCTGCGATCGCTGCGGCAACGAAGTTGAAACTCTCGACGCCTTGTTGGAATTGTCCCTCGATGTCACCGAGCGGCTGAACCGTTCCCTTTGGCACGTGCGCATTGAGGTCTGTCAAGAGTGCTACGAAACGCTCAAAGAAGAGATCACCCCTCGTCTCACGCCACCGCCAGGAACCGAAGAAAATAAGAAAAAAGGAGTGCGAAGAACGACCCCGTAAGGACAACACCTTTCGCGTAAAAAGGCTTTGTCCCTACCCTGGGATTGTCTTCTTCATCACGATCTCAATTTCGTCGAGCGGAGAGACGCCACGGTTACGGACATGGCAGGTCCATCCCTCAAATGTCCGTAAGTAGGTAAAGACAGAGCGAATCAATCCCGGTTTAATCTTGATCTCCCATTCATTGAGCCACTCGTCCCCTTCAAAATCTTCATCTTCCCAGGCTTCTGCGGGAATCTCGGCATGCAAAGAGAAACGCAAAAGAAAGGTTCGTTCTTCACTGCTGCTTGGCATGGTTGAGTTCTCTTGCCCCTCGTGCTTCGACAACCACAGAATAGGCTCGTCAAGGGACGAACGGCTCGTCTCTACCTCCCTTGCAAAATCCTCACAACTTCATCGTGCACTCGGCCATTAGAGATCACCGCACTGCCCGTGTAAATAGAAGGAGAGCCAGAAAAGTCGGAGAAACGACCACCAGCTTCGGTGACGAGAATTTTGGTAGCGGCGACATCCCACGGCTTAATGTCTGGTTCTAGCGCCACCTCAGCCTGGCCGCAGATCACGACGCGATGGCCGAGGGCATCACCGAATCCTCGCTGTCTGCTCGTCGCCTCGACTAAGCGTAGAAACGGGTGCCAACATGGGCGGATTTTAAGATCCTTCAGTCCACCGTGGATTAGCATGGCATCGCGCAGATCGGCCACGGCGGAGACATGGACCTGGCGACCGTTGGCAAAAGCCCCCTGCCCTTTTCGGGCATACAGCAAATCGTTAAGCGCCGGTGCGTGCATCACACCAGCCGTCACCTCCCCCTCCTCTTCCAGAGCGATCAGCGTGGCAAAAAAGGGGATCCCACGAATGAAGTTTTTCGTGCCGTCGATCGGGTCAATGATCCAGCGAGGGCTTTTTCCCCCTGAACGTTCACCGAATTCCTCCCCAAGAAATCCATGGTCTGGAAAACGCGCACTCAATAGTTCAACGATCTTGACCTCACACTCACGATCCGCTCGCGTCACTGGGGTACGATCGGCTTTGGTCTCAACGGTCAGATTGGTACGGAAATAATGCAGGGCAATCTCTCCGGCTGCTTTGGCCGCCGCGATTGCGGCTGCAAGAATTTCATCCATGCATCGTGAGCTTTCAGCTCTCAGCCAAAAGAGGACTGAGTAATGAGTAACGAGGACTGAGTGAAAACAGTGACTCAATCATTCAATGCCTCAATCTTCGTAACTCAGTCCTCAGCACTCAGTCCTCATTACTGCCTTGCGCTGACAGCTGAGTGCTGACCGCGCATCGCTATTTCTAGAGTAACCCGCGAATCAATCCACCATCCACCTGGATGCTGACTCCATTCACATAACTGGCGGCTTCGGAGCCGAGAAAAACGATCACACTGGCCATTTCTTGGGGATCGCCGATGCGTCCGAGTGGCACATCGGTGCCACTGTCTTTCAGCGCCTCCTCGAAGGATTTATTTCCTCGCTGTGCCCGAGCAGCGATCGCACCTTTCAGACGATCAGTGAGAATCCGACCCGGCAACACCGTATTGACCGTGATGTTGTACTTGCCGACCTCGCGAGAGAGGGTCTTGGCCATTCCTACTACCGCCGGCCGCACTCCGTTAGAGAGAATGAGCCCATCGAGAGGTTCTTTCACCGACATAGACATGACGCTGAGAATGCGCCCCCACCTTTGCTGCTGCATATACGGGAGCACCTTGCGGATCAGGCGAACCGTGCTGAGGAAATTCAGCGCAAAGGCGTTCTCCCAATCTGTATCCGACATGTTGCCGAAGCCGCCGAGCGGGGGTCCGCCGGTATTGGCGACCAGGACATGCACGGTGCTGAAGCGTTTGACTGTCTCATCGACCAGGCGTTCAGTGGCTTCGGCCTGGGAGAGGTCTCCGGGCACGGGGAACACTTCCGCACCGGTCTGGCGCCGGATTTCTTCGGCTGTGCCTTGGAGCAGACTCGGGTCACGCGCACAGATGACAACCCTCGCTCCTTCGCGGGCAAAGCCTAGGGCAGTCGCTTTTCCGATGCCCTTACTCGCGCCACCAATGACGACAACTTTATCTTTAAGTCCGAGGTCCATTTTTTCTCTCCATCCTGACCAGAGGCTCTCGCAGCTTGGGTCACCCTTCGACAAGCTCAGGGTGACCGGACAACAACCGTTCGTGCTGAGCCCTTCGACAAGCTCAGGACAGGCTCTGTCGAAGCACGAACGGCTTCTACGCTGGCAAGTACCTTCTCTTCTGATAAAACGCCCGCACCGCGGCTTCGAACCCTGGCGGATTATCTCCCATCACCGAATGGCCAGCTCCTGGAACAAGGGCGAATTCCGAGCCGGGGATTGCCTCCTGCAAGTACCTGGCTCCATCCAGAGAGAAGACATCGCTTTCTGCACCTTTGACCACCAGAGTGGGGCAGCGGATTTTTGCGACCTCAGCAGTGAGTTCTTCTTGCATTTTCTTGATATCGACCGGACGGTGTCCTTCGCTGAAGTAGGTATCGTACTTCCACGTCCACTTACCGTTGGGCAACTGTTTCAAATTGTAGACACAGGTAAACTTGCGGATCACTTCGAGAGGTCGGCGTGGGTTGAAGCGATGGATGACCGCCGCAGCCTCGTCCAGAGAATCAAACTCGCGGTAGTTTGTCATGAAGTCGCGGATGTGCTGTACTCCCTTGTTCTCTACCCGCGGACCAATATCAACCACCACCAACGACTCGACTCGTTCTGGATTGTTGGCAGTGAACGAAAGTGAGTTCGCGCCTCCCATCGACATGCCGATGAGAAAGAAGCGGTCCACCCCCAGAGCCCGAGCGCAGGCGGCCACATCACTCACCATCGTCTTGCGTGAGTAATCCTTATCCGATGCCCAGTCGGTGTCACCATGACCGCGCTGG
This sequence comes from uncultured Enterobacteriaceae bacterium, assembly GCA_964489255.1. Taxonomy (GTDB): domain Bacteria; phylum Desulfobacterota; class Binatia; order Bin18; family Bin18; genus CAZAYE01. The sequence goes on along the minus strand of CAZAYE010000082.1, from coordinate 4,162 downwards.
TCGAAGGCCATCACATGGAAGTACGGAGCCATCGCTGCGGCGAAAAGATCCCAGGTATGGCACGTCTGCCCTACGCCGTGGAGCAGCACCATAGGCGGTTTTTCAGGGCTGCCCCAATCCAGATAGTGGAACTGGAGCCCATTAGCGTTGATGAAACGATCGGTGAACTGTACCGTCATGCTTTTCCCTCCTTCACGCCTGTACAGCCAATGAGTGGGCTAGGATAAAGGAAATCACAGAAAGAAGAAAGGGACGCCGAGGGGAGGGGTGAAGCAGTGACTCCCTGGTGTGGGTGCGACTCTAGACCGAAACCCAACAGATTGGGACAGTTGCTCGCCTACTGAGCAAAGATCCACCCGTTCGCTCTGAGCGTAGCCGCGCCAGCGGCGAAGTCGAAGAGTGCGCCGGTCGCTGGTCTGCCGGCCTTCGACTTCGCTCCGCTACGCTCAGGCCGAACGGAGATAGCCCCCCGCTGGCGAAGAAGTGTACTAATCTCGTGTGGATTGATTTAGCTCTAAGCCGCAAAGGCTGCGCCCTACTTCAGCAGGCTGCGCACAACTTCCGGCGTCAACTCAGCCAGGCTCGGCAACACCAGGCTCGCCCGATTAAAGTCATTCCGCAAGGTGTATTGGTTGGGAACAGCGATACATGCCATGCCGGCGTTCACCGCTGCCATTACCCCCTTGTATGTGTCTTCGATCACCACACATCGAGCGGGCGGCAGCCCGAGTTTCTCCGCTGCTGTCAGAAAGGCATCAGGCAGCGGTTTGGCGCCTTGGTAGTCTTGGCGCGCCACCGTCACAAGAAAGAAGCGAGCGATACCAAAGCGACGCAGGACAAGGTCGAGATGTTCGCGATTGGAGTTTGTTGCGACCGTGAGAGCGAAATGTGGGGTCAAACGGGCGAGCGTATTCTCAACATGGGGCATCAGCATGACTTCAGTTTCCAAAAGACGCAAATAGACTGGAGAACGGAGTTGACGCAATTCGTCAGGAGCAACCGGAAGGTCATATTTCGCCACGATGTACTCTGGGCCAGTTCCCTGAGCAATCCAGTGCTCTTCATACTCCGCTCGGGAAACGGTCACGCCGTAAGGTTTCAACACCTCGCTATAGGCGCGGTAGTATAAGCCCTCTGAGTCGATGAGGACACCGTCAAGATCAAAGATGATGCCATAAGGAAAGGATTGCGCAGTCATATTCTCAGGGTTCCTCCATCCGAGCAGGATTTAGCTTGCCAAATTTTTGTAGTAAGTTTCTATTTATGGAATCGGATAAGCCTGATTCTCCTCTCCCCACAACGGATCCTTCTGCAGCCTGGATCCCGGTATTTCAGTCGCTGGGGTTGCCATCGTACCGCGTGCGCAGCGAAGGTCGGATAGCGTGTATCGAAGCCCCTCCTGAGGATTTTGCCCGTCTTCTCGATCGTGCGGTTCGTACCGTCCTCGTCAAGCACGGCAAATCGCTGGGATACCTTTTTGTGACGCTAGACATGGGTTGATTTGTCAGGCGACCGGCCCTCCTACCCTTGTTTTGCCCTCCTCCTCAATCAGCCAAGGTATGCCGGCTTTTTTCCCACTCCCGACCGTTAAACGGTTGGACGACGAGGTGCTGTAAATCGACGCCTTCCAAGCAGCGGACGTTGACATCGACTTTATCTGGATGGGAACGGGGGATGTAATATGAGTGAATACCGCAGACCGGACAAAAATAGTGCTTGGCCGTCTTAGTGTTGAATTGGTAGAGCGCCACTGCCTCCGGCGGACTTAGTAAGCGAAACTGCTCAGGCTCGACAATCAGGTGTAAAAAGCCTTTCTTGGTACAGATCGAGCAGTTACAGTCGATGACCTGGGCAAGATCGGCCGTGACCTCGAAACGGACCTGACCACAGTGACACCCGCCCTGATAGGTTGGCATACATACCTCTACAAGCTGTCAGCTATCAGCGTTCAGCTTTCAGCTATTAGCACATAGGATACGGAAAACTGACTCCGTCTTTTCCAAGGAGATTTTTGACATAAGCAGTAAGTCACTATCTATACCCCTCTACAGCGGTTTTCATTTGAGCGAGAAGACATACCGTTTTCTCAGTCGTAGGCCGGGATAAGGCCACGGGCCGTTCCCGGCGTGATCGTCTGATAGCTGATCGCTGACAGCTATTCTATAGGCCCTTGACCCCTTCGCCCCGCAGGAGATATGAGAGACGGACAGGTATGTCGGGGTGTAGCGCAGCCTGGTAGCGCACTCGTTTGGGGTGCGAGTGGTCGGCCGTTCAAATCGGCTCACCCCGACCAGTCGAGGGAAGGCGATCGCGCGAGTGGTCGCCTTTCTTCTTCATTGGCTTTCTGCTGAAATGCCCTTTATGATTATCCTAGTCTCGAACGACGATGGCATCCACTCCGAGGGCCTCCACGCGCTTGAAGAGGCGCTTAAGGCTGTTGGCGAAGTCTACACAGTTGCGCCGGACCGCGAGCAGAACGCGGTGAGTCATGCCTTGACCCTGCATAGGCCCTTGCGCATCGAAGAAATCGCGCCTCGGCGTTTTGCGGTCAATGGGACCCCAACCGACTGCGTCAACCTTGCGGTGAAAGGCTTTCTTCCTGTGCGACCCCAGCTCGTCGTTTCTGGCATCAATAAGGGCGCCAACCTGGGAGACGATATCACTTACTCTGGAACTGTCTCTGCGGCAATTGAAGGGTCACTGCTGGGGATCCCCTCGATTGCCGTCTCTCTCGTCACCCGAGGGGCAAACTATCATTTTAGTGCAGCGGCAGAGTTCGCTACTATACTTGCCACTGAGGTGATTGCCCAGGGTATGCCGCTCGATACACTACTCAACGTGAACGTGCCGAATCTGCCGAAGCATGAAATAAAGGGCTACCGGCTCACCCGTCAGGGCAAGCGGCGCTACGCTGAAAAGATCGAGGCCCGCGTCGATCCCCGCGGGAGAAAATACTACTGGATCGGAGGGGATGATCTCGGTTTCGACCCTGACGAGGGAACAGACTGTGTAGCTGTACACGAAGGATTCATCTCGGTCACCCCTTTACATGTCGATCTCACCAACCAGCGCGCGTTACAAGAAATGCGCGACCTGAGGCTACCATGGCGCTAACATACACGCAGGCCCGGGAGCGTATGGTCCAGGAACAGATCGTCAAGCGCGGCATTATTGACCCGCTCGTGCTCGCCGCCATGAACCGTGTTCCACGGCATTTGTTCGTCGATGAATCCCTGCGTGACCGCGCCTATGACGATAACCCGTTGCCAATCGGTGAAGGACAAACCATCTCTCAACCTTACATGGTTGCGCTCATGGCGGAGACACTAAAGCTCGCCGAAGGAGAGAAGGTCCTTGAGATTGGTACTGGCTCTGGCTACCTTGCTGCGGTCCTGGCCGAACAGGGAACTCGGGTGTACTCGATTGAGCTTTCACAACCTCTGGCAGAGCAGGCACGAACGACCTTGCAAGTTCTTGGTTATGATCAGGTGACCGTTCACATCGGCGATGGCACTTTAGGTTGGGAACCAGAAGCGCCTTTCGACGCCATCGTGGTTGGAGCTGCTGCCCCTTGCCTTCCTCGGCCATTGCTGGCTCAACTCCGGCTCGGCGGGCGGTTAGTGGTGCCCATGGGAGAAGAAGACTTGCAAACCCTCGTGCGCGTCTGGAAAGAACCTCACGGCCTGCGCGAGGAGTATTTCGGTGAATGTCGGTTTGTCAAACTCCACGGCGCCTACGGCTGGGAGAACTACCGCTCATCAGAGTAATTCCAATATATAGTAGGGTAAGGGTCGAGAGTTGAGGAAGAGGGTCAAATAATTTCCATGCAGACTGTCTATCTCGACCATAACGCGACCACTCCGTTGCGGCCGGAAGTGCTAGAGTCCATGCTGCCGTATCTGAGCAGCCATTTCGGCAATCCTTCAAGCGTGCACTGGGCCGGACGCCGCGCCAAACAAGCATTGGAAGATGCCCGAGAACGGGTCGCCGCGTTGATCAATGCCCGCCCAGCGGAGGTGTTATTCACAAGCGGCGGCACCGAAAGCAACAATCTTGCCCTGCGTGGTGCGCTCTTAGCGGCACGCAGCAAAGGAACCCACGTTGTCGCTACAGCGATCGAGCACTCGTCCGTTCTGGAACCGTTACGAATTCTCTCACATGA
>CAZAYE010000081.1:0-9321 GCA_964489255.1 uncultured Enterobacteriaceae bacterium | reverse complement strand
ACGAGCCAGGGGCGTCATCTCGATTAAATCTCGGCGCGCGTCCGAGTCCACATTTGCGAGCAGCATTTTGGTCTCGGTAAACCCTGGCGAAACAACATTGACGGTAATCCCACGCGAGGCCACCTCCTTCGCCGCCACGCGACAAAACTGTTCGACAGCCGCTTTGCTGCCAAAATAACAACTGCCGCCTGGTAGGTTCAGTTCCGTACCGATGGTGGAAATGCAGACAATCTTTCCTCCGTCGGCCATGTAACGTAGCGCTTCTTGGAGGCAAAAAAAGGTTCCTTTGGCGTTAGTGGCATAAGTCTGGTTGAAGTCTTCTTCGGTAATCTCCATCAGTGGCTTGAACACTGAATATCCGGCGTTTGCCACCAAGATATCGAGCCTGCTCAGGCGTTCCCTCGTTTCGCTGAAGAGGCGTCGGATGTCATCCAACCGTGCGATATCGGCTTGCACAGCCACAGCTTTGCCGCCGCGTGTGGTAATCGCATCGACCACCGCCTTTGCTTCGGCGGCGCTGGTGGCGTAGTTGACCACTACCGTCGCGCCGCTTTGTGCAAGGCGCTCTGCGGTAGCCCGGCCGATGCCTCTGGAAGCGCCGGTCACGACGGCTACTTTTCCTGTGAGGGTGTTCATTTTTTCTCCCGCTTGCAAAAGTGTTATTGACCAAGACACCACAGGTGAACGTTTGTGAAAAACTTCATTCTCTGAAATGGCAGAATTTGTCGGAAGAATGTCATTACAGACATATTGTGATAGAGACAGAGACGGTCCATAATGCCGCCATGTCGAGACGTAACGGCAAGCAACAGTCTACAAATACGAGCGAGGTTGTGCGGATCTCTCAGCAACGAGGAGAGCAAGCGCACGATGCTCCGCGCCGCATCGCGCTGGTTGCCTACCCGGATTTTGAGCCGCTCGACCTGACCGGTCCCTTCTCGGTGTTTGCCGGTACGGATCACTGGTTGCGTGAGGTTCGCGGAAGAGCGACAAAGGCGTACATAGTTGAGGTAGTGGGAGCCGAGGTCGGACCACTCAGAGCAGCCGGCGGTTTAGGCGTTATTGTAGACCGTTCGTTCCGCACCATCCGTGACGGGATCGATACCCTGCTCGTGGCTGGAGGTCTAGGCGCGCGCAGCGCGGTGCAGAATCAAGAACTGCTTGCGTGGCTGCGGCGCATGGCGCCGCGTGTGCGCCGGCTCGGGGCAGTGTGTACCGGAAGTTTCATCTTAGCCAAAGCTGGTTTGCTGGACGGACGGCGCGCCACTACGCATTGGGCGTCAGGCGCCGAACTCGCGCGGCGCTATCCACGCGTCATCGTAGACGCCGATCCCATCTTCATTCGTGACGGTAACATCTACACCTCAGCTGGAGTGACGGCTGGGATGGATCTCGCGTTGGCGCTCGTCGAAGAAGACCATGGCCGCGAGGTGGCCCTGCAAATCGCCCGTCGCCTCGTTCTGTACTTACGGCGTCCGGGAGGACAGTCTCAATTCAGCACTCTCCTGGCCGCCCAAGAGGGAGATCGTGAACCGCTTCATGAATTGCAGACCTGGATCGTGGAAAATTTAGACGCTGATCTCTCAGTGCCTGCGTTGGCGCGGCGTGTAGCAATGAGTCCACGGCACTTCGCGCGGGTGTTTACTCGTGAAGTAGGCATGACGCCAGGTCAGTTTGTCGAAAAGGCGCGTGTTGAAGCCGCCCGCCGACGTCTGGAAGAGTCGCCGCAAGGAGTGAAAACAATTGCCGCAGACTGCGGTTTCGGCAGCGCCGACACCATGCGGCGTGCGTTCCTGCGAATGCTGCGGGTTGCACCCCTTGCCTATCGCGATCGCTTCAGGGCGGCGGCTTGAGCCAAGGAAACTTCGCGCAACGAGACAGCACTTGCACGCAACAAATTCTTACGAGCTTTACCAAACGAATGATTTCTTAATCAGGAGGTATTATCATGTCAGATTCTCACTCACCCCGTACGCTCGGCGCGGTCTTTTATGCGGGATTCGAGATCCTCGACGTCTATGGTCCCTTAGAGATGTTTGGCAACGTCGGACCAGAGCTGCGCATTGTCACGGTGGCCCAGAAGACGGGCCCTGTGGCTTCTACTCAAGGGCCGAAAACCCTCGCCCAGTATGGGTTTGACGACTGCCCTGCGCTCGATCTTATCTTGCTTCCTGGCGGCGTTGGAACGTTCGCGGAGTTACAAAATCCGGCGATGCTGGAATTTCTCCGTCAACGCTCTGCCGCTGCGCAAGTCACGATGTCCGTCTGTTCAGGGTCGGCGATTTTAGCGAAAGCGGGATTGCTGGACGGTCGCCGCGCGACCTCAAACAAGCAGTTCTTCTCTCTCGCGACCACGCAGAGTGAGAAAGTGAAATGGGTCGAGCAGGCGCGCTGGGTGGAAGATGGTAACATGGTCACTTCATCTGGCGTTTCAGCGGGCATCGACATGGCCCTGGCGGTGATTGCTCGCCTCTATGGGCAAGACCGTGCAGAACAGATCGCCGCCCGGACGGAGTACGAATGGCATCAGGATGCTGCCTGGGATCCTTTTGTCAAGTATTTGAACCAGGGGGATCCGAATCAGCTTCCGCCGCGTCCAGCTGCGGAGCGCTAAGGCTAAATCAGACCACATGACATTCGTACACTTCATCACTCGCTGTGAAATCCCCCCTAGCCCCCCTTTGTCAAAGGGGGGACGGAAACGCCCCCTTTACGAAAGGGGGCTGCGCGCAAGCGCGGGGGGATTTTAGTCAGGGACTGTGCCAATCTTGCGTGGTTCGATTTAGCCTCAGGTTAACAAAGAAAATGGTTCCAACGCTAAAGAAGGAAGTTTTCATGCATGCTTGAGTTACGACCTACCTGTGAGTATTGCAATAAACCGCTGCCGCCCGCATCAACCGAAGCCATGATCTGTTCGTTTGAAACGTACATTTGATTGCTTCACTAGACCTTTGACGTTTTCGACAGCTTCCATCATTTCCCTGTCCATCGCGGCGCTCTCTTCTCCAGGAATGCTTGCAACCCCTCTTTCTGGTCAGCTGCAACGAAGCAAGCAGTCGCCGCCTCGTTCTCCACCATGACGGCGGTTTCAATGTCCACATCACGATTGCGAGCGAAACTTTGCTTCACGGCAGCAACCGCGAGCGGACCACGACTCGCGAGTTTCTGCGCCAGCTCCTCAACTGCGCTCCCCAGCGCTTCTGGCTCCACTACCGCGTTCACCAAGCCCAGTCTTCTGGCCTCGTCGGCATCGAGAATATCGCCGGTCATGCCCAGTTCCTTGGCTTTCGCTTCGCCGATCAAGCGTGAGAGCAGGTACGTGGAGCCATTGGTCATAGGTTGATTGATCCGCACCTCAGCTGAGCCGATTCTGGCTGACTTGACGGCCAGACGAAAATCGCAGACTAAGGTCAATTCGAACCCCGCGCCGACGACCACGCCATTGATAGCGGCGATGGTCGGTTTGGGAAAGGTGCGAATGAAGCTCCAGACCTCCGTAAGCAAGAGTAAGAAATCACGGAAATCAGCCAGGGCGCTACTGTCCAGGACGCGAATATCCGCACCGGCGCAAAAACCTCTTCCTGCGCCGGTGATGACTAAGGCTCTCACGTTCGTGTCGTCGCGCGCGTCTTCAGCAGCCAGCTTGAGGCTGCGAATCATCTCAGGAGTGATGGCGTTCAGCGCATGGGGACGATGCAGGGTCACCCAAGCGGCAGGGCCGCGCTTTTCATAGAGCAAATCTTTCAGTTCCATACGCCCTCCTGTCCTCAAGGCGTTCTCATGGCTTGCCGCAGGTCGACCTCGTGCAGCCAGCCACATCTGACATATCTTCCTGATCGAGACAATTCCTGGCGTAGTCCATGCCGTACCTTGTACACACGATTCGGCAAAGACAATTCCGCGCTGTTCCCATCCCAAATCTCTGTCTGGCTTTGGCTCGCGCCTCAGTCTCTCCTCTAACCTGGCGCACCCCATGTCAGGACACGCCGCGGATTCTCCACCAACAGGGTGGTGATTTCGCGCTCGCCAAAGCCGCGCCGCTGCAGCATTGGCACAACATGCTTGAGCAGGTGCGCATACCCCCAGCCGCCGTAGCGCGTAAGCTGGATTTTCAGGCCGGTATCGTGGGAGAGTAGTAACCGTTCCAGACACCCTTCATCGATCAGCCGTTTGATCGCGGTAATACTGTGGTAGTCCGAGCCCATGTACTGACCGACTGTATCCACGTAGAATTCCATCCCGAAGAAGTCATACTCCACATACGCCCCGCGTCGCGCCAACGTCGTGTGATACTGCACGTCGTCACAGGTCGGACTAAGGTGACTGAGAATCACCTGCTGCAGATTTGCGCCTTCACCCTCCAGAATGTTGAGCGCCTCAATGCCGTTTTTGCGCCACGGGAGCAAATGCACGCTGATAGGAGCCCCAGTTCGCCTCTGGGCGCGGGCTGCCGCTTGCAAGACCTTCTTTTCGGTTGCGCGGATCTTATAACTTGTCCCGATCTCCCCGATCAGACCCGCCCGGACACCGGTATCGCCAACTCCTATGGTCAGATCGTTGACGATTTCGTCAGTGATCGCGTCCACCGAACGTGCATGAAGATCTGGCGGATGCGAACGACCAATATAGTATCCGGAGCCCATGATGATCTGGACCCCGGTCATCTGGGAGATTTCTTTCAGCGCGAGCGGGGCGCGATTTAAACCATTATTCGTGCAGTCCACCACACTGCTCCCACCAGCCGCCTTAAACTGACGGAGTTCGGCAATCGCCAAGGGCACATCATCCAGAACGCAGTTGTCACGGTTCAGCAACGGATCTCGGCGAATCGCGCCCAGGGTAGACAAGTCTACCGGAGCCTGTATCAAGGCTTTCTTCTCTTCGTCGCGAGGTTCCTGACTCCACACGCGCAGATCGACGAGGAGATGTTCATGCGTCAACGTGATGCCGAGGTCTTGTGGCTCGATGGCGCCAAGCACGGTCATAACTTTGCCTTGCATAGATCTTCTCCCTTTCATAAAACGATTGCCGTTCCGCCAATATTATCCCAAACCATGGCAAGAGAAACGCCTATCTCGCTGAGAGTGGACTGACGAAAGATTGCGAAGAAGGGTTTAAGGGATGGGTTCTGGATTGCGTATTGCTTCATCTAGGCTGCGGCGCTAATCCCAATTTTGACGGGACTGCACTACTCCCAAGCGATTCACTGGGTTGCTGCTGCAACTCGCAAACAGTGGTCTCTTGTGATACGCATTTGGACATATCGCAGGAGGTAAAACCTCGATGGAAAGACTGCTCGTCGATGCTGAAGGTAAAGTGATTATCCCACCGGAGGTGATTCATAAACGCGGGTTGCACCCCGGCGATGAACTCACACTAGTAGAAGCTGCAGAAGGGCTGTTGGTGTATCAGGGGGGGGCGGATTCGGAGACGATGGCTTGGTGGAACAGTCTGAGCGAGGAAGAGCGCCGTCTAGCCGAAGCTGAAGCACGCCGTTATGAGGCGTTAAGCGAAGAGGAGCGCGAAGCCATCTGGAACGAGGATTTGGAATCGATTGAGGCTGACGCCGAGGGAGATGAAGTTGAGCTTCCAGCCAGAGAACGTCCTGCTCGATAAGGGCGTCGTTCGACGAGTGTATGAAGCGCGGGTGCGGCTAGCGCTCGGTCAACCACCAACCTTGCTCCAGGCAGAGGCAGCCAATGTGTGGGCTCGCCTTCGCGTTCTCAATACGCAGTTGTACATTACGGAACAAACCGAACACATTCTCCAAAGACGCTCTCCGCTTTTTGCTACAGCTCTTTTAGCTCAGACGCGGACATTGAAGAAAGGCCGCTACTTGCGTCGCTGGGCGCGGCGATTGAGAGAAGTGGGCTTCTCACCTGAAGATGCCATCGTGATTGCCTATGGGAGTTTTGGGCTGGATCTGCAAGCTCAGAGGGTCGGCGTTGAAGCTGTAGTGACCAATGATCTGAAGCTGAGGGCCAATTTCTATGCCCGGTTCCCAACAATCAAGGATCAGTTTGCACAGATGATTGTTCAATTATCTGTGCCTTACCGGGGATTGGTCTTGCCCAGAGTCGTGGCAACGGCGGAAGTGCTTACCAATTGGTAGATCCCGTTGGAGGAGTTCAGGTAGTAGGCGTACGCCATGTGCACGATGCGGCTATTCAATTAGGGAGAGACAGAGAAGGAAGTTCATGAAAGGGAGTCTGGGAAGCAGGTTCTAGATTACACTCCACTTCAGCAGGATACGTCCCTCAGTTCGTCTTTCGGGGAGGGAATATCTTTTCCAGAGTAGTTTCTAGCTTCCGATACATCCTGGCAAGGTCCCGGACTGCAGGCGGACCAACCTTTACAGTCTCCCCGCACATCTCGAAGTTCCAGTTGTCGTCGAGACCGCGATCCGTGAAAACGGGTTTATCCTTTAATGACCCGACTCGTTCGGATAGGTGCTCAAAGTGGTCCCTCATCCTGTCAGCACACTCAAAGAAGTGACGATACGGGCGGACGTCCTTCCTCAGGGACTTCTTTAGCCATTGATCGAGATGACCGTCCAGCGCAGTAAATGCCTTCCATATATTAGCTGTTGCAACCAAGTAGAAGTGGACATCGGCAAACAATTTTAATTGCGTGAAGCGGTCTACTCCTGGAGTAACCCTTGGAAGGTGAGTTGCTGCTTCGTCCTCCACTACTCGCTGTGCCACAAGAAAGGTTATGTTGAAATTGTCCTGAAGTTGGTCAATCAGTCTGGCGGCAATTAAGCCCTTCTCTCCGAGAGCCTTCGCTCGAACGCGAAATTTAATATAGCTATCTAACAGTTCCACGGTTAAGTCCTTTCTCGTAATCCCACTGTAATTCATGTAGCGTGCGCTGTGCGCGCGATGCAGCTACGAGACCCAACCAGTGGTGACTTGTAAGCAGAAGATTGAGCCTATGCTTTGTTCTCTCGCAACTTCTTCACTTGCGACTGAAACTCTTGCTCTCTTTTTAACTGCTTCGGGGACTTTGTGGTGGGCTGTTTTCTCGACTTTCGTTCTTCACATGCTAGGACCTCATGGCCGTTCTCGTCTTCGACCACACGCAGGTTCTCAACCCGGCGCGCCCACAGGAAGAGATTAGAGCCGCAGATAAAACCGTTCTCCGTCGCCTCTGCCCGGCATGGAGTGGTCCTGCTCTTTGCATACTCCAGGCGACCATACAGATCGAGTTCTTCATTCACGTATATGAACTCAAGCAACTCACGTACCGTATCGCTCCATAAGCGGGGATTGAGCACAGCCGCAACCTTCTCTTTGTCTGTCCTCACATAATCCCCCGTCGTTTCCCAGGTTACCAACCAGGCAACCCTCCCTTTTTTGCTATTTGGTATCTTCTTTTTTTGCTTTTGCATGGCAATTCTATTTGTTGAGCAACGTCGTGCTTTTGCTCAACCTGCCGATTTTGGGGACTATTCTAGACTTTTGTTGGCTGCCTTGCGACTTGTAGCACCGTGGGTTCCGGTGTTAAAGTCGAAGCTACGGTGACGAGTAGTACAAGTTCTGGAGTGTGAAGTGGCGGTGCATAACGCAGAAGCGATCTTCGAAGAATTTCAACGCATACGTGATAGCCTTGGCTCGCAGACACCGGAGGAACAGCTAGAGAGCTACTGTAAAAACGTGCTGACCTCTGTTGAGCGTCTTCACTTTGACTACAAAGTTAAACACGATCGCCGAACGCCACAGCTTCATGAAGACGACAAGAAGAATCTCACGAAAGCCTTGTCGGGCTTTGCTAACTCTGGTGGCGGAGTCCTGCTTTGGGGAGTAGATGAAGGACCTCCTCTACAACTCAAGCCTATTACTCAGATCGAAACCTTTTTGAAGAATATGATGGAACTCGGCGGGCAAACCACAGACCCGGTGGTGCAAGGACTTGACGGAGCCTGGCTCCCTTCTGCTCGTGATAAAACTGCCGGCTTTGCTGCCGTCTTGATTCCAGAGAGCCCGCTCCCTCCACATCGCGTGCTGCTTAAGGTTAAGGAAGTACAACACCATTATTATATCCGGACAGGCTCTGATTTCATCGTCGCAACACATTCTCAGCTCGAGGATATGTTTGGTCGACGCCCACAGCCTAAACTGGTTGCACAGGTAAGAAGCGAATTTCCCCACGAATCTGCCGGCTCACGATGGCGGATTAGTTTCGATGTCGTGAATGAAGGACGCGGCACGGCAAAACTGGTTTGCATCCAATTTCTATCTCAGCCTGGGATGTTGCCATGGGATGGCGGTGATTGGCGCCATTTTGGGAGGACCCCTGATGCAACTACTGGTCAGGACAGTTTGACGTTTGAACTCATTCCTACAATGGTAATTCACCCTGGCATGGCAAGGCGCTTTTCCGAACTCTATCTCGACCACTCATATTTCAGCTCCGGGCAATCCGTGGAGTTGTCTTGTATTCTCTACTGTGAGGGCTGTGCGCCGGTTCGTACCACTATTTCGGGAACCTTACAGACTTAGCCGCGGAGCCCGGATGCAGCGAAGCGAAATCCGGGATAGACTTTCAGTGTAAGCGGTTAGCGATTGGCGTCATTGACTGAGCCGATCGAGATCAGACCGGAGCGGATTATCAGCGAAGTGCTGTTTCCACAAGCGCGGCGTGAGGAGATGGACGTCAAAGGCCGGGTGGGTATCGATGCGCTGGAGCACATCGACGAAGTAGACATAGGGATCCACGCCTTGCAAGCGGCAGGAGGCAATCAAGCTCTGCACGATGCCCACGTACTGCGCGCCAACTTCTGTCCAGCAGAACAACCAGTTTCGTCGGCCCAGGGCAATGGCGCGAATCTCGCGCTCCAGATGGTTGGTATCCAGCGGCACGTCGGGATACTCCAGAAACACGCGCAGCGCCTGCTCCCGCTCCAGCGCGTAGCGAGCGGCGTGGGTGAAGGGATTGGAAGGCAAGAGCACCTGCGTGCTGAGGGTCTGCTGGAGCCAGGCAAAGAACGCATCGACGAGCGGCTTGGCGTATTCGGCCCGGTAGGTCAGCTTGGCCTCCGCTTCCAGGCCCCGTTGGCGCAGCAGCGCTTCCTGCTCATACAGGGCCCCGATGTGGTTCAGGGCTTGAGTGACTAAAATGGGCTCGGCCCGTTCCGCGTCAACAAACTTGCGCCGCGCATGCGACCAACACTGGGCGTGCACGAGGCGATTGACCGTCTGGGCAAAGCGCTCGTAGACGATATAGCCATCGGTGAGCAACACCCCGCAAAAGCTCCCCAACGCCTCCCGCACCACCACCCCGGCCCGGGAGGCGTTGGGGAGCTTTTGCGGGGTGTTGCTC
>CAZAYE010000080.1:3401-9322 GCA_964489255.1 uncultured Enterobacteriaceae bacterium | reverse complement strand
GGCGCTACCGACTGCCTACAAGTTCGTCAATGGAGAAACAAAACATTTGCTCCGTACGCTCCTGCACGGTCAGGCTCCCCCTGCTGTGCTCAGCCGGCCGAAGCAAGGGTTCGCCATTCCACGTGCGCGCTGGTTCCGCGGGAACTGGCAAGAAACGGTACGTCCTTTGTTACTCGAGGGCGATATGAGCCATTACTTCGCGCGTCCGTGTCTGGAGCGCATGCTGGAGGAACATGCCTCCGGCCGCATTGATCACGGTGAACACCTCTGGCTCTTACTAGTATTTGCAGCCTGGCACGAACGCTACCTCCGTGAGCGTGCCTCGACATCTCTTCATCTTGTCCGTCCTTTGCGAAGAGAGAAAGAACCTGGGTTTACGACGTTGAACGGGCACACAAACAAACATTTTGTGGTCTGAGCGAGTCAAAGATAGGGGTTTCCCATGCTTCCCTTTGCGTACGTACTGTCTCAGTTTCCTGAAACGCACGAGACCTTTATTCTCCGTGAGGTCCAAGCCCTCACCCACACCCTGGGGACAAGACTCCCGATCTTTTCTCTAAAACCCTGTCGCGACCGCATTATCCATGAGGAGGCGCGCCCGTTTCTCACAACGACTTGTTACCCATCGCTGCCGACCGCCATACGCGCTTTTCCGAGCTTATTTCGTTCACGACCTGCGCGTGCCTGTGTACAGAGGGTGTTGACGGCCTACCGTACGCAACCAAAAGACGGAACAAAGGCGTTTGTCACGCTTCTCTTGGCCGCTGCGCTGATTCCGACGATTCGCCAGCTCAAACTTCGTCATCTCCATGCGCACTGGGCGACCATGCCGGCACTGGCCGCTTATTTCATCAAACAAGTCACTGGCGTTCCATACAGCATCACTGATCATGCGTGGGATATCTATGCCGATACCACGATGCTCCGGGAAAAGCTGCAGGCTGCGGAATTCATTGTCACCTGTACCGCGGCAAACTGTAAGGTGCTCCCGGCCTTAGGCGCACGCCCCGAGCGCGTATTCCTCAGTTATCATGGGCTTGATTTCGCTCATCTCCCGCCACCGGTTTTCGACCGAAGCACAGAGCCGCGCATCCTTGCCGTTGGCCGGCTGGTTGAGCAAAAGGGGTTTGCCGACCTCATCAAAGCCTGTCAGCTCCTGCACCAACGGGGGCTCCCCTTTCGTTGCCAAATCATTGGCGACGGGCATCTCGCTGCTGATCTGCGGAATTTGATTGCACACTATGGACTCAGCCACGTGGTCTCCCTATCTGGAACCCTTCCCCAAGCTGAGGTGTTTCAGGCGTATCACCAAGCAACCGTCTTTTGTGCACCAAGTATTATCGCCCACGACGGCAACCGGGATGGCATTCCTAACGTCATCCTGGAAGCGATGTCGCAGGGATTACCTGTGGTCGCTTCGGCGGTGTCCGGCATTCCTGAAGTAGTCCAGCCTCATAAAACCGGTTGGCTCGTCCCGCCCTGGGATACGCAGAGTTTGGCCGCAACCTTGCAGGAGATTCACCAGCGGCCCCAGGAAGCGCGGCGATGCGCGGTGGCGGCGTATGAGTTGGTCCGGAGCCAATTCGACGTGCGGGAAAACACGGCGGCTCTGATTCAGCTCTTCCTGCGCACGACTGGGAGCAAACCGCGGCAGACGGCTTTCTCTGGTCCCGAAGTGCTGAAGGGATACGAGCCGAGAGTCTGATCCTGAGTGCACTATGCTGAAAACAGAAACCTCAGGGCAGCCGACGGTTGCTTTTGTCATCGATGAGCTCGAAGTTGGCGGGTCGCAACGCCAGCTCTATCTGATGGCTACTGGCTTGTCCCAGCGGGGATGGCGGGTTCAGGTGATTTGTCTGCAGCCGACCCTGGCCATGGCAGCTGACTTTACTGAGGCTGGTATCCCAGTGCACGTAATCCAGAAACGCCACAAACTCGATGTGCGGCTCGTGACAGCGCTCTGCCGATTCTTCATAAGCAATCAAGTTGAGGTCGTCCATCCCATGTCTTCTACTGCGGAGTTTTTTGCAGGGCTTGCTGCCCAGTGTTGCCGAATCCCTTTCGTGGCTTCGATCCGTAACACTAATACGGCCCTCCCGCTATCGCACCGGCTGGGCAAAAAACTGGCCTGTTGCTTGGCACGCGCGGTAGTGGCAAACTCCCAGGCGGGTGCGCAGGTTGCCGTCGCCGCCGGTCTCGTCGCTACCGATAAAGTCAGTGTGATTCCTAATGGGATATTCCCCTCTGCGCTGTCAGTCTCCCGAGAGGAGATACGCCAACGCCTCGGCCTTCCGCCCGAGGTGACGATTGTCCTCTCGGTTGGCCGCTTAGTGTGGGAAAAAGGCTACGACGTAACGCTCGAAATTGCCCGACATACTGGGACGTGGCATCCGGCACCCCATTTTCTCATTGCCGGGGACGGCCCGCTCCGCAACACACTAGGACAGCAGATTCACGCCAGCGGTCTGGTGGAACGAGCTCACTTGCTGGGCGAGCGCCGAGATATTCCTGCCCTGCTGGCGGCGACCGATGTGTATCTCAATACCTCGGTTTCCGAAGGGTTATCCAACAGCATCATGGAAGCCATGGCTGCGGGAGTACCGGTCTTGGCAGCTGCAGCTGGTGGCACTTCTGAGTTGATCCAGGAGAGAAAGACGGGCCTGTTATTTCCGCCTGGAGACCTCGCTACCGCCGTCATGAAGCTCGACTGGCTCACGAGAGACCTTCGCCTCCGCTCCAGGCTCGGCCAACAGGGGCGGCAGCATATCGCCACCAACTACAGCCTCGACGTTATGGTCTCGCGCCTCGAACGCCTCTATCAAAACCTGCTCGCGCCAGGGCCGCGCCACCTCGCGCGCCCTCTCCCCCATCAGTTGTGAGGAGCAAACCCCATGGAGTACACAAAGTTCTACGAAATCACTCGCGTTGTTCTGGACCCGCAGAATCAGGCCCGTTTTGACTTCGCCAACGGCTCCCTGTACCGCTCGTATGGCCAGCTGCGTAACCCTGCCAATATCGATGTTTTCATTGGTCGCCTTCAGCGCTTGCTCCACCCAGTCTGGGACCGACGGCAGGAGTTGCGTTTTCTCGACGTCGGCTGCGGCTTCGGCTTCGCGGTCGTAGCACTCGCTGCGCATGGCGCTCGCGCCGTACAGGGCGTCGAGATCGTGCCAGAGTGTCTTAGGACTTGTTGGGAGATCCAGGCCGCATTCCCAGACTTGCCCCTCCAGTTCCTCAAGGGGCGAGCCGAAGCACTACCGGTTGAAGATCGGAGTGTGGATGTCGTGTTATCGGTCGAGGCGATTTCTCACTTTGTTGAGCCGTGGCAGTTTCTCACCGAGGCGTGGCGTGCCCTTGCGCCAGGCGGCATGCTGATCATTGCCGACGATAATAATAAAGTAAACCTCTGGCAGCGGCGGGAATTGGAGGAGGTCTGGGAACGTTTTGAGTGTGGACCGCCGACCGCGAACGTGCACGGTCATCGGGTGCTCAAACCTTACGTCGAGCGGCGGCACCAGATCCTGGCCGCGCACTTCCCGCAGGCAACAAGCGAGGATCTTGCGCTTCTCAGTCACCGGACGTCGGGGCTGTGGGGAGACGCGCTGATTGAGGCCGGACGTCGCTATTTTGCCCAGGGGGAAATTCCACAACGGATTTATTGCCGCGGTACCTGTCCGGTTGAGCCGTTCTCCGGCGCGTTCATGGAAAACCTTCTTGACCCGCGGGACATTGGTGCGCACCTGCGCCAATGGAAGGCGACGGTGAATGTGCGCCCGTATTTCGGCGGTGAGACGTGCGGCGGGATGGTCTGGCTACTCAACGCGCTGGTTCGCAAAATGCTGCCGACCGCGCTGAGTCTCCGCCTGTCCGGAGGATTCCGTGTGTACGCGAGAAAGTCGGAAAGCTTTTCGACCATGCCGCATAGTGTTACCGATTGAGGCGACTTCTCGTTTTATCGAATCTTGGGAATTCCTTGCTGAAACGTGGTGCGCGCTCGCGCTGGGCGGCATGCTCATTTAACAGGATAGGGTATCGAGGCTCACATGGTCTCGGGAACAAACATCCTCAAAAACATTAGCTGGCTTACCCTGGGTCCGTTCCTACGCCTGATGATCGGGATTCCCCTGGCAGGCTTCACGGCACATCAGCTCGGACTTGCCGGATATGGAGAATTTACCCTGGCATTCTCGTTTACAGTGATGTTCGGTGTGCTCGCCAATCTCGGCCTCAACGATGTGCTCGTGCGTGCGGTTGCCCAGCGACCAGCGGAATCGCAGGCCCTCTGGTCCAGTGTGGTTGCTTTTAAGGCGGTGCTGCTGAGTGGCTACATGACGGTAGTAACGCTCGCAGCCTGGGTACTTGGCTATTCTTCTACCCTCATCTGGCTCGTTCTGCTGCTCAGCGCCATGCAGGGAAGCCTCTCGTTGGATAACTCAGCGCGAGCCGTGTTCCTCGGACAGCAGCAGGCGCGGGTTTTGGGCATGATGGATGTGGGCAAGGTTTTGTTGGAAACCGCACTGACTGTCACGGTCCTCCTTCTAGGGTATGGCGCTGTGATGCTCGCTGGAGTGAGGCTCACAGTGGCACTCTGCACGATTCCCCTGACTCTCGTGATGCTCTTCCGGTATTTCGGCGTGCGTTTCTACCTGCCACGATTCCAGATTGCTTGGTCTCTTCTTCCGGCGGGATTGCGCTTTGCGAGCGCCTCAGTGATCCAGTCGGTTTATGACCGTATGGGAATTGTTCTGATGGGTCACCTTATTGGCACCCAGGCGGTGGCGCTCGTCAGTACCGCCACGCTGTTCACCGACAAACTCTACTGGTTCCTCCCGTCTGTGCAGAGTGCCATCTTCCCGGTCTTCAGCAATTTCCATATGGTCGCTCGGGAGCGGCTCAGCCCTGCCTTTACCAGAGCCTTACGTTACCAGGCCGTACTTGCCGTAGGCTGCGGGTTGGGGATCAGCTTACTGGGGCCCTGGGTCATCCGTCTCCTCTTTCCTAGCAAATTCTGGTTGGCGGGAACCATTGTCACCGTTCTGGGCTGGGTCTGCGTTCCCAGACTGATTGCCGGCCTCTTTATCACCGTCTTGCAGTCGTTAGGAAAAGAGCGCCAAGTCAGTTGGATCGCCGCTGCGCAGTGTGGCCTCTACCTCTGCACCATCGTGCTTTTTATTCACCTGTGGGGCCTGAGTGGGTTCGCCTGGGCATATCTGACCGCTGAGACTCTGGCAGTCACTTTGCAGGCGTCTGCCCTTATGCACGCGGGGGTCCTCACTCACAGTAATATCTTGTCGTTACTCATGACCCTCGGGAGTGGATTGGCTGTCTTCTGTCTGACCATCTTTCTCCCTGATGGGCGCGACAACCTCTTTGGCGTGCTTGGTTTGCTCACGTGTTATCCCTTGCTTCTGGTCGCAACACGAAGGCTCTCCGGCGACGATGTCCGCTATCTCCAGGGACTCTGGACGAACGGAAAACCGCTCACGGCGTAGGCATACGACCATGCTTTTACAGCCTCTTGCTCTCTTGTTCGGAATCGTCCTGCTCGGGGGTCTCATCTCCACGTTTCGTCCCTCGCGCTATGGGCTGGGCTTTGGACTGTTGTTTGTCTATCTCCCCCTCCTGAATCGGCTCCCGCTGAACATTGCCCCGGGAGTGAATCTGGTGACCATCTTTCTTGTCGCTCTCCTGAGTCTGCAATTCACGGCCGATAGACCACTATCCAGGGCCAATAGCAGCACGTTTCGTAATCTCCTCCTGATGTGGCTGGCAGTGGGAGTGCTTGGCTTCATCATTGGCTTGGCAGGGCCGGTGCCCCCAACCCAGCTGTTCGTGCTCTTCAAGCGCTGGCTGGATCCTCTCCTTTTCAGTCTGCTCGCGCTGCGGCTCGTACGCCGGGAAGATCAGCACTTCCTGCTCGC
>CAZAYE010000080.1:0-3391 GCA_964489255.1 uncultured Enterobacteriaceae bacterium | reverse complement strand
AGAAGGCTTAGACATTGGCCACAAGGCACGCATCGCTGGACTTATTGGCCAGCCCAATGAGCTCGGCGCTTTTCTCGCCATGTATGCGCCGCTCGTCCTCGCCTCCGCGCTCTTTCTCGTAAAAAGTGCAGTACGGCTCGTACTCTTCGGTATCCTCGCTGTGGGAGCTACGGCGCTGGTCTACAGCGAATCGCGCGCGTCTCTGTTGGCCCTGCCGATCGGCGTCTGTATGCTGTTGTGGGCGTCTGGACGCGGCCGCTATGCTGTCGCGGGGCTGTTATTGGTGACAATACTAGCAGCATTTCCGGACCTGCTCCCAGAGAAGGCGACTGAGCGCTTTGAAGCGACCTATGAGGAACACCTATCCCGCGCTGGGGTGTACTTGGACAAGAATGCGGCTTCACGCCTGGTGGTCTGGCAAGGGGCGTTACGGATTATCAGCGAGCATCCGTTCGGCATTGGCTTTGAGCAGTTTAAGGGGGAAATTCAGGACTATGCGTACACCCACGAATACGCGTTAGACGCCCACAATTACTATCTCCTGGCCTGGGCAGAGTTTGGCCTCATCGGGCTCATTGTGCTGCTCCGCCTGCTCTATCGTATGCTTGCTAACGCCTGGGCCCTGGCGAGGCATGGCCCTGATCACTTCATGCGCAGCCTGGGGTTGGGACTGTGGGCCTGTCTCATGGCGGCCTTGTTCGTCAATTGCTTTGGTTCGCGCCTCATGGATATTCAGGTCTCTACCTATCTGTGGGTATTGAGTGCCGTTGCGGCAGCGGCACGAGACACGGTGTACGAGGAAGAGGTCGAGGCCTTGGTAGAAGTGGCACCGGCACGAGAGGATGTGTGGGGGCTGCGGAGCTATTCATAACCGTGCTGGTGAATTTTTTCGAGGAGCAATACCAATGATGGCGAAGCATAGTGTGCTCCCGCTGCAGGGAGTGTCCGAGGTGTGGGGAAAGCGAAGAGTGCTCCGGCGCGACGCGGCCCCGTCCGCCTGCGTAGAGGGAAGGGACTCTGCCCTCTCGATAACGATCGGGCAATACGATGACCTCGACCGGCTTGCCCCTGCGTGGGACGATCTCGCTGAGAGAGTGCACGCCGTGCCATGGGTGCGTCCAGGCTGGCTCGCCGCCTGGTGGCGAGCTTTTGGGAAGGGAACTCTGACAATCTGCGCTGCCTGGCGGAGGGGTAGGCTTGTCGGGATTCTTCCGCTGCGTCGTCGGTTTGGCGAGTTTTTGTCTCTCACAAACTGTCACACTCCGCAGTTCGAGTTACTCGCTGAAGATAGGGTGGTCGCCCAGGCGCTGCTGCACACAGTGTTGGCATACGGCCAACGTGGGCTGACACTCTGCTTTCTTCCTCCCGAAGATCGCGTACTCCAGCAAGACTGGAGTCTGACGGCTGGTTATCGAGTGTTCAGGCGGACGGTGCTTCGCTCTCCGTATATTCCCATTGCCAGCGACTGGACGGAGTACACAAAACAACTCGGCGGCAAATTTTTGAGTGAGATCCGTCGGCGCCGGCGCTTGCTGGAGGCACAAGGCCAACTCGTGCTCCAGATAGAGGATGGACGGGAGCGATTGAACGAGTTGCTGGCGGAAGGGTTCCGAGTAGAAGCATCAGGGTGGAAGGGCGCGGCTGGCTCGGCGATTATCGCGCGCCGGGAGACGCATCAGTTTTATCGTGAGGTCGCCCGTTGGGGGGCTGAACAGGGGTTGCTGCGGCTCGCCTTTCTCCGCCTCAACGGCCGCCCTCTCGCTTTCGACTATTGTCTCGAAGATCGAGGGATTCATTATCTCCTGAAGACTGGGTACGACCCGACCTATGGGAAACTGGGGCCGGGGATACTGCTGCGCTATGAGATGCTCGCCCGCGCCTTTGCTAACGGATTCACCAGCTATGAGTTTCTTGGTACCGATGCACCCTGGAAACGAC
This sequence comes from uncultured Enterobacteriaceae bacterium, assembly GCA_964489255.1. Taxonomy (GTDB): domain Bacteria; phylum Desulfobacterota; class Binatia; order Bin18; family Bin18; genus CAZAYE01. The sequence goes on along the minus strand of CAZAYE010000080.1, from coordinate 1,453 downwards.
GGTGGACAGACAAATGCCGGGAACGGATGTTGTTCCAAGCCTTTGCTCCTTCACTGATGGGCATCCTTGAATGGGGCGCTGTCACGTACGGGTGGAGCTTGGCAAAGCGCATTGCCAACAAGGTCAATAGATTATGAGGACTCCGCGTCTTGGCGTTTGGCCTCCTCTGCCATTGCGGATTTACACCCAACGGCCTGCGGCTCGCTTACCGTTTCCTCTGCAAGAACCGAACTGTTGGTTATTTGCGCGCGCCCGTCATGCGCTGTGGCAGGGAATACGAGCACTGGGGTTGGGAGCAGGAGATGAGCTCCTCGTCCCGGCCTATCATCACGGTTCTGAGATTGAGGCGCTGCGACAAGCTGGACTCACCTACCGGTTCTACGAAGCGACCGAGACGCTCGCGCCAGACGCCCAGGAACTGGAAAAGCTCCTTAGCCCCCGTACGCGCGCCTTGTACATCATCCACTATCTCGGCTTTCCCCAAGATGCCGGACGATGGCGCACGTGGTGTGACAGACAAGGATTATTGCTCATCGAAGATGCCGCCCAGGCGTGGCTGGCTGCGGTTGATGGCCATTACTTGGGATCATTTGGGGACCTCGCGTTCTTCTGTCTCTACAAGACCTTTGGGCTTCCCGATGGAAGTGCGCTCGTCTCGCGTCGTCCACTCCCAGTTGCACCGGCTCAACCTGGTTCCGGCATCCTCCAAGTCGGTGTTCGCCACGCCGAATGGTTGATGGCACGCTCTGGATGGCTAGCGCAGCTTGGCACCCGCAGACGCCAGCCAGTCGCCGAGTCCTCCGAGGATCCGTTTAGCCTTGGTGATCCGAGCAGTGCACCTTCATCTGCGACCAGTTTCTTGCTTGCCCGGGTAGTGGATCCTGGAGCTGCAGCCCGGCGTCGCCTGCATTATCAGCTGTTGCTCGAGCAACTCGCCGAGTATGTGCCACCACCATTTGATCACGTCCCTGCGGGCGCCTCACCCTTCGCCTTTCCAATCGAGACCGACCAGAAAGCCGCGGCGCTTGCCCAGCTAACCCGCGACGGAGTGGCCGCCCTGAACTTCTGGTCAGTTGGGCACTCTTCGCTTCCAGCGGCGCAGTACCCCAATGCGACAGTACGTCGGTCTCGAACGATTGGATTACCAGTGCATCAGGAACTCCGTATTGACGATGTGGAACACATAGCAAAAGCGGTGCGTGACGCTCTAGAAGACCGCCCAGGAACGAAGAGGGGGCAAGCGGAAAGACCATGACTCTTCTCAGAAATGTCGTGATGGTCGGAGCTATGAGCGCGTTGCAGTACTTATGGACGAGCGCGACCTCTGCCGCCCAGATTATGCGGGAGCTCGACGAGCTCGATAAACTACAACCTATTTGGGATGAGCTGACGGCGGGATCGAGGAGCCCAATGCAAGCCTATGCCTGGGTGCGCACGTGCGCGGAGACAACGC
>CAZAYE010000079.1:5490-9419 GCA_964489255.1 uncultured Enterobacteriaceae bacterium | reverse complement strand
CACGGTGACCTGCGACTTGCCGTCCGGGCGCAGGAATGGGAGCTGCCCACTCTTGCGCGCCCGTGTCAATTCCTCCACCAGGCGGTGAGCAGTGTAGATGGGAAACGGCAGGTACTCTTTGGTCTCGTCGCAGGCAAAGCCGAACATCATCCCTTGGTCGCCTGCGCCTTGCTCGGTATAGAGCCCCTGTCCTTCAGTCACTCCTTGAGAGATATCGGGAGATTGCAGTCCGATTGCAGTCAAGACCGCACAGGTATCGGCATCAAATCCTAACGTAGAACTGGTATAGCCAATCTCCCGCACGACCTCGCGGGCCACTTCTGAGTAATCAATCCGGGCTTTGGTGGTAATCTCCCCGGCGATCACAATCATGCCGGTCTTGGCCAGGGTCTCACACGCAACTCGGCTCTCTGCATCTTCTTTGAGCAACGCATCCAGAATCCCGTCCGAGATCTGGTCACACATCTTATCCGGGTGGCCCTCAGACACCGACTCCGAGGTGAATAGAAAATCTTTTGCCGCCATCGTAGCATCTCCTTGGTACAGGACTGCCCCCGTACGGGGGCAGCGGGACGCATCTAATAGAATCCCGCCTGCAGCGTCAAGGGGCTGGAAGCCCTCAGCGGTCTCGGATACCGGCAGAAACTCTTGCTAGTCTTTGATTTCGTAAAGACAAGCCGCCCTTACTCCTCATAGAACCGGTTCTCGATTACCGTAGTGAGTGCAGTAAGGGCGGCTTCCGCGTCCGCGCCGTCCACCTGGACCTCAAGCGCACTGCCTTGGGGAGCGCCGAGGGTCATGAGTTCGAGCACGCTACGACCGTTGACCGTTCGACCTTCCCAGCTGACTGTTACGTGAGCATCAAGGCCAGTGAGGGCCTTGACGAAGACCGCGGCCGCGCGCGCATGCAGTCCGAGCTTGTTAGTGAGGATAAGGAGAGCCTGTACTTGTGGGGGATCTGACATAGAGTGGCGTTATACCTCAGCGCTGGAGATCACGGTGACGCATTTGCACGGTATAGCCCCAGGAATGCAGCCGTCGTCCTAGCTCTTCCGCAATGACGACAGAACGATGCCTGCCACCCGTGCAGCCCACTGCCAGCGTCAGATAGCTTTTCCCCTCGCGCACATACTGCGGCAGGGTCGATTCGAGCAAGGCACCCACCTGGTTAAGAAAACGCTCAGTCTCAGGTCTCTGCAGCACAAACGCTGCGACCTCAGTTTCAACGCCGGTTTTGGCGCGCAATTCTTCAACGAAAAACGGGTTGGGGAGAAATCGTACGTCGAACATTATGTCTGCGTCGGTCGGAACCCCGTACTTATAGCCAAAGGATTCTACAGTCACGAGCAGTCTGGTATCAGCAGAACTGCTGGCAAGAAGCCGCTGGAGGAGCGCACGGAGTTCGTGCACGGTGTACGCCGAGGTGTCGATTACCTGGTCGGCCAGTTCTCGCAATCCTGCCAGCCGTTCGCGCTCAGTACGAATCCCGTGCAGGATTCCTCCTCCACCGGCAGTAGGATGAGGGCGCCGGGTCTCACTGAAGCGGCGCACTAACACTTCGTCAATTGCCTCGAGATAGAGAATTTCGACCCGCTGGCCACGCCTGCGCAACTCAGCCAGTACTGCAGGGTACTCACGCAACGAGACGCGTTCGCGCAGGTCAATTCCTAAGGCGACGCGACTGATGTGTTCTTCACTGTTTGCACACAACTCAAGAAAACGGGGAATCAACGTAACCGGCAGGTTATCGATACAGTAAAATCCCAGATCTTCAAGCACCCGAATGGCCGTGCTCTTGCCGGAGCCAGAAAGCCCGGTGACAATGATCACCTGCATGGCTTCCCGCGACGCTCCCGACGAGGGCAACTCAGAGCTTGGCATCCTCTTCACAGATGGCACGATACAGGTCAACTTGGCCTTCACTCTGCAGCAGACGCTCACGGAAGGCTCGGTCTTTCAATAAGCGTGACACTCGCGCCAAGGCCTTGAGGTGAATCCCGGCAGAATCTTCTGGCGCCACCAGGAGAAAAAACAATTTCGTGAGCGCCCCATCGAGCGAATGGCAATCGATTCCCTGCAAGCTGCGACCGAACACCGCGACGACTCCCTTCAGCCGCGGCAGCTTGCCGTGAGGGATGGCAATCCCCTCACCAATGGCAGTGGTGCCCAAGCGCTCGCGATCGAGCAGGACCGTCACCAGACGGTCCACGTTGATTTGGGGATGAGAGGCCGCCAGCTGTTCAGCGAGTTCACGCAGCACTTCCGCCTTGGTGGTGCTCCGCAACTGGGGAACAACGAGCTCTTCCGTCAAGATATCAACCACACGCATGGGGTGTGTCCTTTCCCCCAACCCTTCCCCGCTGCGTCTGCATACGCTAGGGAATCCGTTTACGTTTTGCGGAGGGAAGAAGGTTCATGCTTTCTCGATACTTTGCGACCGTGCGACGCGCGATGGTGACGTTATCATTCGATAACAGGTGGGCAATTTCTTCATCGCTCAGCGGCCGGGCCGGATCTTCGTTGTTGATCAGTTCACGAATACGTTCTTTGACACTCTCGGCTGCGACATCTTGCCCCTGCGGTCCTTTGAGCCCGGTCGTAAAGAACTTCTTTAACGGATAGATCCCGCGCGGGGTAGCAATGTACTTGTCGGCAACCGCGCGACTCACCGTCGATTCATGCAGACCGACGTCCTCGGCGACGTCACGCAGGACCAGCGGTCGCATCTGCGAGACCCCATACGTGAGGAAGTCTCGCTGGAACTTGATGATGCTCTGCGCGACGAGCAACAGCGTGCGCTGACGTTGGTGGATACTCTTGATGAGCCAAGTGGCGGCTCGCAGTTTTTCTTGAACGTACGCTTTGGCCTCACCCTCTTCGGCCAGCAGCCGACGGTAAGATGCACTCACCTTGAGCCGCGGGAGTCCATCTTCATTGAGGGTCACGACATATTCCTCTCCGACCTTGTGAACGTAGACATCGGGCTCGACGTAGTGAACCTCCCCCTCATCAAAGTTGCGCCCAGGTTTGGGGTCAAGGGCAGTAATCAACTTCACCGCCTTGGTCACGTCTTCTACGGTCACTCCGAGGTCCTTGGCAAGACGATCAAACCGTCGGCTTTCGAGCGCCTGCAGATGATCTTGGACAATTGTTATTGCCAACGACAGGGTAGGATCGGGATTATCCGGATCGTTCTGTCCCTGCGCACGGAGTTGCAGGAGTAGACACTCACGAACGTCGCGCGCTCCAACCCCAGGAGGATCACATGCGTGAATGATTGCCAAGACCTGCCCCACCAGTTCGACCCCAACGCCTGCACTGACGGCGATGTCTTCGATAGAGTCTTGGAGATAACCGTCGGGGCTCAGATTCCCAATCAGCAGAGAGGCGATCCGTTCTTCTTCTTCGGTGAGGCTACTAAAACGCAGCTGTCCCGCTAGGTGATCGGTCAACGACTCTGTACGGTTGGGTTGGTTTTCGACCAGGTTGTAGCGATCATCGTCCTCATCCTCAGCCCCGGTCGGTGGCAATGCCGGCATATCTTCATGGTAGTTTTCTAGATATGCGCGCCAGTCAATCTCCTCAGCAGGCGACGTAGCCGCAGGTTCTTCGCTGGCCGGAGGAGCTTCTTCTGGCAGGGTCGCGGTTTCTTCTCCAGCCTCGACCGCCAGGAGCGGATTCTGATCAAGTTCCTCATGGATGAGGGTATCTAACTCGCCGCGTGGGAGCTGCAGGATCTTGATGGCCTGGCGCAGCTGCGGCGTGATCACCAACCCAAGCCTCTGTACCTGCCTTTGCGTTAGTTTCGCCTCTAAAGCCATAGAACGTTACTCTCTATAGACGAAAGCGCTCGCCCAAGTAAACTTGCCGAGCACGAGCACTAGCGGTTAATTCTCCAGGCGTGCCTTCTTCAAACACACTCCCATCAC
>CAZAYE010000079.1:0-5480 GCA_964489255.1 uncultured Enterobacteriaceae bacterium | reverse complement strand
AATATACGCCCGATCACAGATGCTCAGCGTTTCCCGCACGTTGTGGTCCGTCAGCAACACACCAATGCCGCGTTTCCGTAACTGTAAAATGATGTCCTGAATATCAACCACCGACAAGGGATCAATCCCAGCAAATGGTTCGTCCAACAACATGAAGGCTGGAGACATGACTAAGGCCCGGGAGATTTCCACTCGACGGCGCTCCCCCCCAGAGAGTGAGTCAGCCCGATTTTTCGCCAGACGACTAATCCCCAAGTCGGAGAGGAGTTGTTCCGAGCGCGCTCGACGCTCGGCCACACTGAGGGGCAACGTCTCCAAGATCGCCAACACATTCTCTTCAACCGTAAGCTTACGAAAAACCGAGGGTTCCTGCGGCAGATAGGTCACTCCCTTCCTGGCCCGCTGATACATGGGAAAGTTGGTAAGGTCTTCGTCATTGTACGTTACTTTTCCTTGGTCAGGACGGATAATGCCGACAATAATGGAGAACGTCGTGGTCTTCCCCGCACCGTTGGGGCCCAGCAGTCCCACAATCTCTCCTCCGGCAACTTCTACGGTCACATTACGGAGCACAGGACGCTTGCCGTATGACTTACACAATCCTTCCCCGCGCAGCACTGGTCTTTCACTCACGGGGTGTTGTCTCCTTTTTTCCCTCCTCCTGCCGTTGTGAGATCACCATCTCGACTTGCGCTTTTCCCCCCCCTCCCTCGACAACACTGCGTTTCTCATCGAGAAACACTGTCACTTTCTCTCCAGTTACCCGATTCCCGCCTTCCTCTAGAACAGCATTTCCGCTTAAGACTACCGTACGGACAGCTTCATTGAAGACCGCCTTTTTGCTGGTTGCGCGACGGTCACCACTGGTAATCTGCACGTTGCCTTCAGCCACGATTTCCTTCAGCTGCTGTTGGAAGGAGGCATTTTCTGCCTGCTGCACAGCGGTCTTCTCCGCCCGGGGTTGCGCAGGACCTTTCTCCGCAGGCTGGTCCTCATAGGTGACGGTCAGAGTGTCACTCTTAAGTGTCGTATCCCCCTGGGTCACCACGACATCTCCCCGATAGGTGACGCGTTTTTCATTGTAGAGAAACTCCAGATCACGTGAGCGGATATGGATTGGCTCACGGCGTGAAGTGAGAGACAACGAATCCATGAGACTCGCGCCTGGATCGGCTTTCCCTGACTGTCCTGGAGCAACGACTTTTTCTTCGCCAGCGACCGGGTGTTCACTCCATTGTAAGAGTCCCGCGAGAAATAAGACTGCTCCCCACCTGTGAGACCTTCTGCGTATCATCCTTCTTCCTTGGTGACGGTTGTGTGGACCTCGGCGTTGAGCGTCAAACGCTTATCGCCCACATCTACTGTATAGCCTTGTCCTTCAATCAGCAGCCCACGACCCAGTATCTGGATAAACCCCGGAGAGGAGATGGTGTTGCGCTCGCTGTCATACACCGCTGCTTGAGTACGGAGCGAATACTCGCCGATGCGTATCTCGAGATCATTTTTCAGCTCGATGCGGGTAACATCCTTATCATCCGAGCCCAGGTGCAGACGCCCCTCGCCGCACCGCAGTGCAATAGTCTCTCCATTGTTGAGATAAAGAGAGACTTCGGGCGAGTCTATGGCTACTTCACCACTGGCCTCAAAATACCGAGCTTGGCGAGCGGCGATCTCCCAAATTTTTTTACCGTCGCGCATCTGCACGCGGCGGAAGTTTTGCATACGCTGGTCGGCATCGGACTCCACATTCTCCGCCATCTCTTTCAGTAACCGCTTATTGTGCTGCTGCATTCGTACAGTAACGGCAAGATAATAGGCAACCCCACCGATCAACGACAGGGCAGCTAAAGCAGTGACGAAGCGTAGTTGAGAGCGATTCATGTATCTTTCACCTGCCGAGCAAAATACCACCCTTCCAGAGCTACGCAAAGAGAGGAGTGTTGGAGGATAATTTAGCACGCACAGACCAGCGGCCTGTACCATTATACTTCTAGAGACTCGGGGCACAGCTAGCCCGACCGTGCCCAAGCTTAGAAGCTCTTATGCTGCTCCTTCACTACCGCATCAAGTGAGAGCAGAATCTGCAGGAGAGCTTCAAGCTCAGCGAGAGGAAAGACCGTGGCGCTGTCGCTCAGCGCCTTTTCAGGCTCCTGATGAACTTCCATGAAGAGCCCATCAACACCCACGGCGACTGCTGCACGTGCCAGTGGAGCGATAAACTCACGCTGCCCACCAGCACGACCGTCCTGACCGCCGGGCAACTGCACACTATGCGTGGCATCGAAGACGACTGGATAGCCAGAGCGCGCCATAATCGGCAGGGCACGGAAATCCGATACCAAATTATTGTAGCCAAACGTCGCTCCGCGTTCAGTCAGCAGAATACGTCGGTTCCCAGTAGAGGCGACCTTGGCCGCCGCGTGCTTCATATCCCCCGGGGCAAGGAACTGCCCTTTTTTGATGTTGACGACCCGGCCACTGTCTCCAGCGGCAAGGAGAAGATCGGTCTGGCGACAGAGAAACGCCGGGATCTGCAAGACATCGGCTACTTCGGCTGCTGCCCTTACCTCATCAACGGTGTGGACATCCGTAAGCACCAAGACGCCAGTCTCATGCTTCACTTCGGCCAGGATACGGAGAGCGTTGTCCATCCCTAAACCACGAAATGACTCGATCGAGGTGCGGTTGGCCTTATCGTACGAAGACTTGTAGATGAACGGCACCCCAAGGCGATCGGTTAATATCCGTAACGCTTGAGCATGCCACAACGCAGAGTCACGGCTTTCGACGACACAAGGGCCGGCAATGAGAACAAACGGACGGCCACCACCGCACAGCAGCGGACCGATCCGTACCGCTTCAGGAGAAAATTCGCGAACCATCAGTGTCTCGCTCCTCCCACGCGCAAGAGCACCCCTTCGTTCTGCTCGGTCCGACGCTGCAAGGCCGCTCGGACAAAACCCTTAAACAGGGAATGACAATCAAACGGACGCGATTTGAACTCCGGGTGGAACTGGACACCGATAAACCAGGGATGATTGCGCAGTTCGACGATCTCGACGAGTTCCCCATCCGGAGACAAGCCACTAAAGGTCATCCCCTGGGTGGTAAACAGCTCACGGTAAGCATTGTTGAACTCATAGCGATGACGGTGACGCTCAGCAATACGCTTCTTTCCGTAGAGCCGCGCTGCGAGGCTCCCATCCTGGAGGACACAGGGATAAGCACCGAGGCGCATGGTTCCGCCTTTTTGCACGACTCCCCGCTGTTGGGTCATCAAGGCGATGACCGGATGGGGCGTGTGCGGATCGACCTCGCTTGAGTTGGCGTTTTTCAAACCACAGACATTCCGGCCAAACTCAATCACCGCCATCTGCATCCCAAAGCAAATGCCCAGGAACGGCACCCCCTCTTCACGGGCGTAGCGTACCGCTTCAATCTTTCCTTCCGTGCCACGCTGCCCAAAGCCCATAGGCACGAGGAGGCCATCCGCGCGCCGCACGGCTTCAGGAAGGAACCCACTTTCAAGCTGTTCAGAATCTACATGTTCGATCTCGACCCGGCACTCGTTGGCGAAGCCGCCATGGCCCAGGGCTTCATTGAGGCTTTTGTAAGAATCGGTCAAGTCCACATACTTGCCCACCATGGCGATGCGTACCCGCTCATGGGGGTTTTTAAAGGTGTGGACAATCTTCTCCCACTTGCTCAGGTTCGGGGCGCCAGTCCACATGTTGAGCTTCTCAACAATGCGTTCATCCAACCCTTCCTGGTGAAAAACAAGAGGCACCTCATAGATACATTCGACGTCTTTGGCCGTAATCACGGCGTTTTCATCGACGTTGCAGAAGTGCGCGATCTTCGCCTTGACCTTCGGTTCCAGGTAGCGATCCGTTCGGCACAGAAGCAGGTCGGGCTGAATGCCCAGGCTGGTGAGTTCCTTGACGCTGTGTTGGGTCGGTTTAGTCTTGAGTTCTCCCGCGGCGGCGATGAATGGCACGAGGGTCAGGTGTATATAAAGAACATGCTCCCGCCCCCAATCCCAGCGGAATTGGCGGATCGCTTCGAGGAACGGCAGGCTTTCGATGTCGCCGACCGTGCCGCCGACTTCGCAAATGGCCACGTCGAATCCAGCAGCCGCGGCAAGAATACGCTGCTTGATCTCGTCCGTGATATGCGGAATGACTTGCACCGTGCCACCCAGATAATCGCCACGACGCTCGTGGTTAATCACCGCGTCATACACCTGGCCGGTCGTGAAGCTGTTTTTCCGACCCATGGGAGTGGAGACGTAGCGTTCATAGTGCCCGAGGTCGAGGTCGGTCTCGGCCCCATCATCAGTGACGAACACCTCGCCGTGTTGAAACGGGTTCATCGTGCCCGGGTCTACATTGATGTAGGGATCCATTTTGAGCAGCGTGACCTTCAACCCGCGGCCCTCCAGGAGTCCACCAATCGAAGCTGCCGCCAATCCCTTGCCGAGAGACGAGACGACTCCCCCTGTCACAAAAATAAATTTGGTTTTGCGCCCTTCCTTGCTCGCAACGTTCATGGCATGGCCTCCTCTGCGCGCCGGAGATCGTCCGGCGTGTCTACCTCGACCGTCGGCCGGTCAGTTTCACTTACTGTGATCTTATACCCCCATTCCAGTGCGCGCAATTGCTCGAGCTTTTCCGCTGTTTCCAGCGGCGTGGCAGGCAACCGAGTAAAGGTCAGCAAGAAATCCCTGCGATAGACATACAGACCGATGTGTCTATACCCGAAAACTTTTCCCTGACCCTCGACCCCTGGTCCCTGGTCTCTATAAAAAGGAATGGGGCTCCGAGAAAAATAAAGAGCATAGCCATCCCGGTCAGTCACTACCTTGACTACGTTGGGATTGTGCCACTCGGCCAACTCGTGAATTGGGGTCTTGACCGTGGACAGAGCAGCAGTCGGCGAACGGGTCAGAGCGGTGACCGTATCCTCAACCATAGCTGGCGGAAAAAACGGCAGGTCTCCTTGCACGTTCACGATGATTTCCGCATCCAGTCCCTGGGCAACTTCGGCCAGACGGTCGGTCCCAGTCGGATGGTCAGCTCGAGTCATAACTACGTTCCCACCAAATCCCCTGACGGTCTGAGCAATACGCTCATCGTCGGTAGCTACCAAAACCTGCGCCAGACCACGGACAAGCGCAGTCCGTTCATAAACGTGTTGAATCATCGGCTTGCCACGCAGCCGGGCCAGAGGTTTCCCAGGAAAACGAGTAGAACCGTAGCGGGCCGGAATAATGGCAACGACCTTCACGTGCGGACAACCTTTCTTGTCTAGTGAGGGTTCTGGGCTACGGGATTCCACTATACGGAAGAAGCGGCGTGAGGTCAAATTCGCTGAGACAGATGGGTGCATGACAAAATCCTGGCTTGCGGGGAGAAGTCTACCGCAGGTAGGGGCACGGCATGCCGTGCCCCTACAACCTATGGGCTGTGACCAGGAAATTG
>CAZAYE010000078.1:0-9437 GCA_964489255.1 uncultured Enterobacteriaceae bacterium | reverse complement strand
ACTCCTGCTTATCCTTCGTAATCTTCTTTCTAACGCGGCAAAATTCACCGAAGCAGGAGAGGTGCGCGTGGTTGCCACCCTCACCCCCGATGAGAAAGAAGTAACAATTACAGTGAAAGACACAGGTGTGGGCATTGCTCCAGAGCATCATGAAGTCATTTTTGAACTCTTTCGCCAGGTGGATGGGTCCTCCACGAGCCGCTTTAGTGGAACGGGTATTGGGCTGGCACTGGCGCGTAAATTAACTCGGATGATGAATGGGGAGATTACCGTGGAGAGCACTCTGGGGAAGGGAGCCTCCTTTACGCTGAGACTACAGGCAGCTCCTCATGTCGTTCCTCTTGCTCTCGCGCCCTCTCTTTTATCTTCCTGATCAGAGGAAGAGCCCTATGCCTCTTGGCGGGTGCGCTGTCAGGGACACCGTCCTCCTTGCCTTAGGAGCTTCTCTCTATACGCTAGCCTCTCCTCCCTACGAGTGGAGCAGCGCTGCCTGGTTCGCCCTCTCTCCTCTTTTTCTCGTTCTCCAAGGGAAGACAGCAGGGACAGCATACGTTGCCGGGTTTCTCTATGGTGTGTTCTTCTGTCTTGGAATCGCTTACTGGGTGTATTACGCCGTTGCCGCGTACTTTGCGCTTGTCTTTCCTCTTAACTTGTTTGTCACCCTCCTGAGCTACGGTCTTTTTGTCGGTTCCTACACTGGCCTAGCAGCCGCCTGCTCGTGCGTGCTGATGCGCAGCAGCTCTGTGTTCCGCTGGATAGGCATTCCCGCCCTCTGGGTCAGTGCTGAATTGGCTCGTACCTCCTTGTTCTCAGGATTTTCTTGGGAGTTGCTAGGCTACACCCAGTACCGTCAGCTTTCCCTCATCCAGATTACTGATATCACTGGAGTGTACGGTCTCTCCTTCCTCCTTGCCCTGAGTGGCTATGTTTTCGCTGAGTGCTCTATTGCATTTCCCCTGCTCCACCGCCCAGGCTTTCCTCGCGCTGCGCGTCTGGGGCGGCTTCCCTGGCCTGCCCTGGGGTGTCTCCTCGGAGTGGTCGGACTGACGCTCTGCTATGGGAGCCTGCGTCTGCACCACTATGAGAGCCCTGCGGCTCCTTCTCTCAAGCTGGCTCTGGTTGAGGGAAATGTACCGAACGCACAGCGTTGGCAGCGCGTGCACTATGCCGCTACGCTCCTGCAATATATGTCTGTTACGCGCCAAGGGGTGGCAGGAAGACCAGTTGACCTTGTCGTCTGGCCCGAATTTGCTGTAGGTTTCTATCTCGATAGAGAACCTCTGCTACGAGTACAGCTTGGTCAGCTCACTCAGAATCTTGCTACCTCCTTACTCCTCGGAGCACCCCGGATAGAGGAAACAGCGGTGGGCTCTCACTCTTACAACTCCGCCTACCTTTTTGCTCCTAGTGGCGCGCTCCAGGAGACCTACGATAAGATGCGCTTACTGCCCTTTGCCGAATACCGCCCTCTCCCCCTTCTCCTCTTCCGCCGTGATCAGGATCACGAACTGCCGAGCGAGTTTACGCCTGGCCGCAAGCCGACGATCTTTCTCCTGCCGCAAGCTGCTTTTGGAGTCACTATATGTTATGAGTCCACCTACCCCGACCTCTCTCGCCACCTCGTTCGAGACGGTGCGCAGTTTCTCGTGAATATCTCCAATGATACCTGGCTCGTGAAGGGCGGCGGCGCGGCCACTGCCCAGCACTTCTCTATGGCCGTCTTCCGCGCGGTGGAAAACAAACGTCCTTTGGTACGCGCGACAACAGCCGGGATATCCGGCTTTGTTGATCCTACAGGCCATTCACACCATCTCTCCACCAAGGAGGCAGGAGTGGTTTTCGGAGACGTCATCCCGCGGCGGGAGGTGACGGTGTATGCTCGGTACGGTGACTGGTTTGCCTATGGATGTGTCGGTGTCGCTCTGATTGCCCTGTTGAACCGCAGGCTATGGAAAGGACCGCTGCCCTTCTCATATTTGTCTAACCGCGAGCGATTCTCGAGGAGAGTGCTGCGACAAGACCTTCCTGCTAATTGTTCGTCTCAACTGGATTGAGATCGTGGCTATGAATACAGACGTGTCGCAGGGATGGCGCAGATGGTACGCTGCTGCTCTGGCGCTGGTCGCTATTGGGCTCGCGCTGACCTGCGGCGTGACGAGTACTCGTTGGATTGGGACCTCTTTTCCTGGTTTCTTCGTCATGGCGAATCGGGTCGTTGCTTCAGTGAGCCTGCCACACTGGCCCGCTGCCCGCCACAGCGCGCTCTACCAGCGCGCTGTGGTAGCTGTGAATGGCCAGCCGATTGCCTCGGCAGAGGAACTCTATGCGGCTGTTCGTCGTCTCCCTCCCGGTTCTCCGGTAACCTATACCCTGGCAAAAGATAGCCAGACCTCTCAGCTTATTCTTGCCTCTCTCAGCTTTACCCGCGAAGACTATATCCTCCTTTTCGTGCCCTACTTGCTTAGCGGTTTAGCCCTCGTGTTGATCGGTATTGGCGTCTGGTTTTTAAAACCGACTGCCCCAGCGAGCTTGGCGCTGTTCGTCGGCGGGCTCGCTGGAGGGGTTTTTGCCCTAACGGGCGCTGACCTCTACGGGCCTGCCTGGTTTTTCCGTTTGCATGTGCTTGGCGAGGCACTTTTTCCTGCCAGCCTGCTCGTGCACCTCGCCTTGGTGTTTCCTGTCGACCGCTGCCGGCGGTACCGGATCGCCTTCCTCGCGGTGCCGTATGTCGTGGCCGGTCTCCTGGCTGTCGTGTACGAGCTCTTCCTCTATCAACCAGCCGTGTACTCGCTGATTCACAATCTCTGTATGGTCTACGCTGGGATTGGTGGAGTCGCGCTGTTGAGCGTTGTCATCTGGGACTACTGTACAACGGACTCTCATCTCACCCATCAGCGGGTGCGCGTGATTCTCCTTGGTTTCCTGAGCGGCTTTGCCTTCCCCGGCGCGGTCATGTTTGCTTCTGGGGTCACCGGTGGAGAGGTCGCGGTGAACTATGCCGGTTTTACCGCCTTTCTTTTTCCCTTGAGTCTCGGCTACGCTATTGTTAAGCATGACCTTTTCGAGATCGATGCCCTGCTGAAGCGCGGGGTGTATTATCTCACCCTCACAGCGACACTGACCTGTGGTTACGTTGCTTTTCTGGCGATCCTCAACTTTACCTTGCGTTCCTCAGCACTCATCCAGTCCCCGAGTTTTCCCCTGCTTTTTACTCTCGCGGTCGTTTTCTTCCTCAATCCTCTTAAAGATTCTTTGCAGAAAGGCGTAGACCGTATCTTCTTCCGCTTGCGGTATAACCCCAGCAAGGTGTTGGAGGCGACCAGTGCTGCCCTGGTTTCGATGCTCAACCTGGAGGAAGTCCTCCCTTTCATCTGGCGCACGATCGGAGAGACTCTCGGCGTACGACAAGGAGGACTCTTCCTCTTAACGCCAGAGAGAGAACAGTATGTTATGGTCCATCCACAGGCAGAGGAGACCTATGCTCTTCCTTCCGGGCATCCCCTCCTAGCGGAGGTACGACAACAGGGACGGATTTGCGCCTTAGAAAATTTGACAGCCCCTGCGGTGTCCCCTGAGACACGAGACGTCAACTGCCATACGCTTGCACGCCTTGGTGCTCAGCTTATTGTGCCTCTCACTTTTGAGAGCGATCTGATCGGCTTCATCGCCGTGGGGGATAAAGCCTCTGGCGCCTTCTTTACGGCAGACGATGCTGATTTTCTCTCGACCTTGGCGAATCAAAGCGCTCTATCCATTGCGAATGCCCTTGCTTACCAAGAGATTCAGACGCTGAATGCGGCGCTGGAAAAGAAAGTTGAGGATCGTACACAGGAGCTGGCACATACGAATGAGGAACTGCGGCTTTCTCTCGAGCAGCTCGAGCAGGCGTACCGTCAGCTCGAGCGCAGCCAGGAAAGCCTCTTCCGCGTCGAGAAAATGGCGGCGTTGGGGCGGTTGAGCGCAGGCATTGCGCACGAGATGAATACCCCCTTAGGAGCCTCTCTCACTTCTCTCAAACTGCTGCGGGAACTCGTCGAGGAATATTCTATTTCCATTGGGGATGCCACGGTGAGTACGCAGGACCACCACGAGATCGCCGCCGATATGGATCGCCTCGTGGGCGCTACCCAACAATGGCTCGAGAAAGCCGCGGCGCACATTCGCAGCCTGAAACTCCACACCCGCGATCTGCAACCAGGAGAGGAGCAGACCTTTTCGGTGCTGCAGGTCGTTGAAGATACAAAATTCCTCCTTTCCCACCGCTTGCGTCTGGCGCAATGTACCCTCGTCGTTTCCTGCACTGAGGCGGAGCCTGTTGTGCATGGCGATCCCAGTAAACTTAGCCAGGTCCTGACCAATTTGATTGTCAACGCCATCGATGCCTATAAGAACACGACGGGCGGGGAGATTCACGTCGAGGTCGCTGAAGCAGGAGGCTACCTAGAGATCCGCGTGCGAGATCAGGGTTGTGGCATCCCTCGCGAAAACATCGAGCGTATTTTTGAGGAATTTTTCTCTACCAAGCCGATAGGGGAAGGGACCGGGCTTGGACTTTCGATAGCCCGAGATATTGTCACCAACTTCTTTGGCGGCGTTCTTAGCGCAGAATCAACTGCTGGGCAGGGGAGCATATTTACTCTGTGGTTGCCTCAGGGTGATAAGGAAAAAAAATCGCTTCCTGCCACTCTGCCTCAGACTCGAGCTTCAAGGAGCCTTGTCTGACCGCTATGCTCCAGGTTTCCTCCGCTCCGAGAACTCATACACCCCGCGCGCTTCGCGTCCTTGCCAAATCGTGCGTGACAAACCGAACGTCACATTGAGTGCGTTACCGTGAGGGGCATGGCGCACTACGGGAATAGCAGTGACCGTTTCACCACGACAGTGCAAGGTGAGGGGTTGTGGAGGTGTGAGAGAGAGGTGGAACGCTGCCGGACGACCCTGCTCGAGGACATAACGCAACTCCCAATCCTGCGGCCGTAGCGGATGCGGGGTGCCGTGATGATAGATGATTCCAGAAGAACGCGGCCCCTCCGGTGTCTCAACCCAAGAAAGAAAGATTCCTAAGTCCGGCCCAAAAGGCAGAGAAAGGAGCCGGCGCGGGAGCAACCGGCCGGTCTCTTCGGACTTGAGCATGTCGAGAAATCCCCACGCATCAATTGCACACCGACGGTCGCGCAGCCGCACCTCACCACACAGATGCGCGAGAAAGAGCGGCACCGGAGGAGTGCTGAGCCATGAGGGGAAGGTGAGACGGAACACCACTTCGGCCGGCTCGACCCACGAGGCAGCTAGTCCTTCTTCCAAACGGATGAATGCCTGGGGATGAGCGAATCGCATCACCGGGCCGCAGTAAGAGATGGTTAACCCATCAGACTCGCCCTGCCAGAGAAACCCACCAACCCGCACTCTTCCAGAGTCGGCGGTTGGCTCGTCCTCGCCAGTAAACAAGGCCATTTCGGTTCCGCCTAACGACAACATCAGTCTCCCGGCATGGGTCGGCGCAGAACTGCTGAACTCAATACCACCCATCACCCCCAAGCCACTGAGTGGATCGTGAAAGTGAAGCGCCAGACGCCGAGGCTCTGGGGTGTGATGGAGGAACAAGGGAGAGCCGTTCAGGTGAGCAGTGACCATCCGTGGCAGCTGGGAAGAGAGGACCGCTGGGAAGTCGCGTCCATTCTCCTGCGTCAGAGGAGTATATTGCCCTAGAGTTTGGCAGAAAACTTCAATAAACCGGTCACGCTCCAGGCCAGGCCAGCGGAGACCAACCCCTAATTCTAACTGGGCGGCATTGAGCTTTTCCTGCTTGGAGAATGCTATCAGAGTGCGGATCAACGGAGAGGGATCATCGGCGAAGCGGGCGCTGAAGATCTGCATGAGATTGTCTTTATCGGCAGCCGGGTAGCGCCGACCGAGTGCGACATCGATCCCTTGGGCTAGAGCGGCCATACGGAAAGGGGAGATGACCTCAGCAAAGAAACTCGGGTTCAACGTCGGTGCCGCTGCCTTACTGGCAGGGACCAGGTGATTACCGCGCTGCTTCAGCCCCATGCCCAGATCACAAACCGGCTGTACAACGTTCCATCCATGGATGAAAAACACGCGAGCTGCGCCATGACGTTCGATCAGCGCGGAGAGCAACTCAACCAAGGCTTTGAGGAACCAGGATGCGCGCGTACGCACCTGACTAATACGGTTGAGGTCGAGGTCGTTGCGATCGTGTGCATGGTTGATGAGCGCGTAACTGCGGGTGCGGGACGCCAGGAGCGTCGTGAGTTCAGCCGTGTGCAGGTCGTTGACCTTAATGGTGTCTCGGATGGGCGCATCAGCAGGGCGTCGCCCGCCGTGGGGCGCAACTAACAAAATTGGCACCTCACCCTCGTGATACGCCATCCAGGAGGGAAGGGCAGACAGAAAGTGAAAAGCCATGTCCGTAGTATAGCGGGTTCGATGCCTGAGGAATAGAACTGGATGCCGCGGTCTGCTGAAAACAAGGATCATCGCCGTCGGTATTGGATCGCGAGCGCGGTGATATCATCACTCTGCTCGGCGCCAGCGGCGAACTGTCTCACCACACTGACAACGTTGTGGATGAGATCAGCTGGAGCCGTGTTTGCTATTTGCTCCAGATATTTTTGCAAACGCTGCTCCGAAAAAAGATTGTTGGCGCTATCCATGGCTTCAGTCAGTCCATCCGTGTACAGAAAGAGACTCTCACCCTCCTGTAAGTGGATCCGCTTAGCTTGATAAGAGACGTTGGGTAAGACGCCCAGCGCCATTCCCCCTATCCGCTCTACGACAGAGGCGGTACCCTGAGACGAAAGCACATAGGGAGGATTATGTCCGCCGTTGCTGTATTCCACCACGCCAGTACGGATACCCAGAATACCGTAGAAGATGGTCACGAACATGCCGGTCTCGTTGTCCTTACACAGTTCGTTATTCAACTCGGCCAGGACCGCCTCTGGGCTGCGAAGTTTAGTAGCAATCACTCTGAGTAGGGTTTTCGTCACCGCCATGAACAGAGAGGCAGGCACGCCTTTGCCTGAGACGTCGCCAATCGCGAAGCAAAGCCGATCATCTTCGGTCAGGAAAAAATCGTAGAAGTCTCCCCCGACCTCACGCGCAGGTTCAATGGTGGCATACAGGTCAAACTCTCGTCGCTCGGGAAAAGGCGGAAAGGTTTTGGGTAAAATGCCCATTTGAATGTCATGGGCGAGTTTGAGCGCCTCCTCCATACGCTGTTTTTCCACGTAGGCCTCGATCAGCCGCGCACGCTCCAACGCGACGACAACATGTGCCGCCAACGCTTCAAGGAGTGACTCATCCTGGTCATCAAACGCTTCGCCATTTTTCTTGTTGAGACTTTGGATGACACCAACCAGCTTCCCTTCGGTATTGAGCAGCGGGAAACAGAGTACCGAGCGCGTTCGGTAGTTGGTTTGCCTATCGAAATCGGCGTTGAACCGAAGATCCTGATGGGCATCAAGAATGTTGGCCGCTTTCCGGGTCTTTGCTACGTCGCCGGCAATCCCGACACCGAGCGGAAAGCGAATTTCTTTTAACTCAAGCCCCTGGGCAATTTTGCTCCATAGTTCGTTCCGGGATTCATCGTAGAGGAAGAGACTGCTGCGGTCCGCCTCCATGACCTCCGTCGTTTTTTCCATGATGACCTGCAGGAGGTTGTCCAGTTGGACCTCCCTGGCCATCGCCTTGGACACCTCCAGCAGCGTATGGAGGTTACGAATCTGGCGTGCGGTCTCGCTCGATGGGGGGAGAGTAGACATCACTTGACACCGATACTGTTTGCAGCCCCACCTCTAGCTCTTCAATTGTTGGCAAGCTGCCTTAGAGGTGTTGATGACTTTTATCTGGGCCATATATCCCGTCTTCTAGTCACAGAGTGATATCCTCCGGTACAATCAATAGTCCAAAGATACGGAAATCACTGTCTACAGTTGCTACATGGTGGATATTATGTGCCTGACACAGGGCAAAAGATGTACAATCAGTAAAAGAAAACGACTGATCCTTGTACTGACGGAAGATTTCTTCTGCTCATATCTACGAAGAGAGGTGGGGTCACGGCTTCCTCCCGTAAAGGATCTCATCAACTCGACGCGAAGAGAATGGATCTCCAGACTCTCCGCATCCTGCCGCAGCCAGGAAGCGTTGGCGGACAGCTTCCGGATCGATACCTGCAGGCAGAGGTCCAGCCTCTGGCGAGACCACCACCACGACCTCAACTGGTCCAGGGGGCAAAGAGACCTCTAGATTTATCCATAGGTGGCGGTCTTCTCCAATAAGAGATTTAGTTTTGATGATTTCCATTACAGCCTCCGAATTCTGTGATCTTTCTCCCAGCAGCACCAAGACATCCACATCCAACCCCATTTAATCGAAGCTTACGCGTAATTGCGAGGCGTGCATTTGCTTGGGTGCCCGCTTCCGCAGGCACGACGGCGGGGTGGTCATTCCCGCGAAAGCGAGAATCCATTCTATGCTCCGCCGCCCCAAAGAGCGCCAGCCGCCGGATGTGGCGGCGCACCGACTCAGGAATTCTCTTTTGAAACTCTTGCAGCAGGTCTCTTACTTCAGAGCACATCCGCGCCTCCAGTTTAGCCAAGCAGCTTTTCAAGCATAGCTGCTGTGGCCTCGTTACACTTATTCACAGCCCATGGATTCCAGTAAATCTTGTAACGTTTTTGATCTCTTGGGCCCCAATATATGGACCCCGAGGAAGGTACGGATGCGATCACATGCTTGGCCTGGAGAATCACTCCGGTGACTTTCTGATACGCCTTGAAAAATTCTTCAATTTGCCATTTGAACTTTATCTCATCATCCTCCACGCTAGGCGGCCAGAATGGTCCCAACAGATCGATTTCCTCGTGAGTACCACTGTCTATCCAAAAGAAAATGAAACCAGCCTCCTTGCCAGGAAGTTTCTGAAGTTTCTTTCCTTTCGTGGTCAAATCGTCTCAAAATTTTTTCTGCTCACTCCCTTTTTCCGAATATGGTATGCAATGCAAGACTGTTGGTGCCTCTTCTTGAAATAACTGTCCCTTTTTTTCATGGATATCAAAACTTCCCAATTTTCTGTCTCCCTCTTCGATCCTTACTCCTGGCTTCCGGAGAGGCCAAAGAGTGGGCCTCGTCTTCAGTTCTTCGAACGCCTCTCCGAGCGCCCTGGTAATCTTCTCAACGATTCGGTCAGCATCCTGGGGTCCCAACTGAGAACAAAGGTCTAAAATGACCACGAATGGGAAGGGCACTTTCCTAATTTCTTCTTCGATCCTTGCAATCTGTGTAACCTGTTCCTCTAAAACCACCTCGGTCCGTGTTCTCCTAATCCTTTTTACTTCCACCCACACCTTCTCACCATTAACAACAGCCAGCAAATCGCAGTCAGGCGGCTTTTCTCCTACTGGCATCGA
>CAZAYE010000077.1:0-9564 GCA_964489255.1 uncultured Enterobacteriaceae bacterium | reverse complement strand
CTCCCGCACGAAACCCAGGCCATCGATGCGTATCTCAAAAAAGGCGGCCATGCCTTGTTTTTGCTGCACTATCGCAGCACCCCCGAACTGGTGACGTACTTACAGCAATGGGGGGTGCAAGTTGGCAATGACGTGATCGTAGATGAGCGGCTTGAGCTCTTCAGAGGACGCACCTTATTTTTGTCGCCCTCGGTCACGACCTACGGTGCCCATCCTATTACCGCGGAGCTCAGCCGTCGCGGCGCCTCAGCCCTCACCATCTATGGTGTTTCGCGCTCAGTCGAACCCCAACCGAACGGGAAGCAAGGCCTTACGCCAGTCAGTTTAGCCAAAACCAGCCCCAACTCGTGGGCGGAGACTGATTTGGAGAGCGTATTTCAGAAACGGACTCCCCAAATCGGTGAGCAGGATCGTAAGGGACCTGTCTCGCTGGCAGTTGCTGTGACTGCGAATCTGAAGGATATGGGGGCTGATCACGACGGTACCGCCCGCTTGGTGGTGTTCGGCAATGCGGACTTCGCGAATAATCAACTCATCAGTCAATATTTCAATCGCGATCTGCTGCTCAATACGATCGGTTGGCTGGTTGGTGAGGAAGGCTTGATTTCGGTGCGCGCCCGTACCATGCGTGCTTCACGGGTACAGTTCACCGCTGAGCAAGGGACGGTCATCTTCTACCTCTCGGTCCTCATTCTTCCCGAACTCTTGCTCATTGCCGGATTAGCGGTGTGGTGGCGGCGGCGCTAGCGGCGAACGCCTGGGGGAGCTAGGCGTCATTATGAGTCTGCGTAAAGCTCTGATCATGGTCGTGGTTCTCCTGGCGTTAGGTGCCTACGTCTATTTCGTAGAATTTGCCCAGGAGCAAGAAGAAGCGGAAAAGAAGAAACTCCTGGCCTTTGACAGAGAGGCCGTGACCGAGGTCGCGCTCACCTATCCAGACCGCGCAGTCCACCTCAAGAAAGAGGCTGACGGCAAATGGCGGATCACGCAGCCGATCGAGGTGGAAGCTGACAATCCCGCGGTTGAGAGCTTGGTCACTGCCATTGCTGATGCCGAGATCAAACGGACGTTAGAGGAGACTCCTCAAGACCTTAGCGTCTACGGACTGAACGCGCCGGTAGTGAAGCTGCAAGTGACGCTCAAAGACGGGAAGACTCTGCCGTTGGTGTCGATTGGGAAAGATACACCGGTGGGGTTTTCAGTCTATGTCCAAAGGGAAGGCGATCCGAAGATACTGCTGGCCCCTCAGACTTTCCGTATTGGCATGCAAAAGGAGGTGAAAGACCTCCGCGACCGCACCGTTGTTGCCTTTGCTGATGATGAGGTGAAAAAGGTTGAGATCCATGGTCCGGACAAGGACATTGTACTGAGCAAGGCCGACACGGGGTGGACCATGGAAAAACCCCTGAGCGTGAAGGCTGACGATACTGAGGTACGCACGTTTCTGTCTTCATTACGTGCGATGCGAGCGCAGGATTTCCTTGAGCAGCCCTCACCGGATCTCACCGAACTTGGCCTTGCTCCCCCTCAACTCTCCGTGTCTCTCGTGATAGGCACGGACAAGGCCCAGAAAACCGTGTTGATCGGTGGCGAAAAGACAGATGACCAGGGTGGCAAACAGCGCTATATCAAACGCGGGGAGAAAGACACGCTGTTCCTCGTGGGAGATGGGAGTCTGCGTGACCTCGAGAAAACTGCCAATGATTTCCGCGATAAGACGGTCGCGCGCTTCGCCCAGGATCAAGCCGCCAAGATCGAGGTGAAACGCCAAGACGGAGACGGATTTACTCTCACTCGTGGTGCGGATAAGCAATGGAGCATCGATAAAACCCTGAATGGGACACTCAAGCACGTAGCGCTTGATCAGTTTGTGACGGACATCGATGAGCTACGGGGATTTGAGATCGCGGCTGACGATCCGAGTGACCTCAATGCCTACGGCCTCCAGGAGCCTCTCGTCACCATTGCCGTATACGACGACCAAGGGACAAAGCTCGCTGTTTTTCTCGCGGGACAGAAAGCGGAAGGGGAGGGCAAGAAGTCCTTCGCCCTCGCTGAAGGGGGGAAGACGGTCTTTGCTCTGCGCGACTATGTGTTCGATCGGCTGAACAAAAAGCCTGCCGATTTTTGGGAAAAGCCTGCCGAAAACAAGGAGCAGTCCCAGTAACTGAGAGCGGTTTTCCTTTCGCCCTCGGTCTCCCTGTCAATACAACCGAAGCGGGTAAGAAGCCACGAGCTCGAATAACACGAGGTTGCGGATTCGATCGTCGTGGGTGGCAATCCCGCGGAACAAACGTCCCTCTTCATAGGTCAGCTGATAGGAGGCACGGAAACCGAGCCATTTATTGATCTGGTACAGCGC
Source organism: uncultured Enterobacteriaceae bacterium (assembly GCA_964489255.1). GTDB lineage: Bacteria > Desulfobacterota > Binatia > Bin18 > Bin18 > CAZAYE01. The sequence continues at coordinate 7,202 of CAZAYE010000077.1, read as the reverse complement.
TTCGAACTCAAACGCATAGACCCGGCTCTCGACCTCGTCTCCAGCGTTGTTATAGAACCCTGGGGTCGCAGTGACAAACAGACGATTCAGCAGTTGACGTTCCCACACGAGAATGACGCTATCTGTGTCGGTCGGCTCACCCCGCCCGACGACGGTATACTGCGTGCGCTCGTAAATTAATGAGACCTTGCCGTTTCGCAACTCGCGGCTCACGGTCGCCAGGACTTCTGGGGTCACGTCTCCTCGCGAAAAGCGTGGGCCGATATTGACCGTAAAAGCGGTGAGCACCGAGAGTCTGTGCGACCATCCAACGGTCGGGATGTGCGCCGTGACACTCCCGCCATCGGCGAAATCTTCACCGGCGCCAGGGAAATCTTCACTGGTGTCATCACTGCTACCGATGAACTTTCGGAAGGTGTAGCCAAAATGCAGAGTATCCCGCTCGCGGAGTTGTCGGTCGGCAGCGAGACGCGCGGTATGGGACTTCAGGGTGGTTCCCTCTTGGGTGGTATTATTGAAGGTGTAGAAGGTGCTCAGAGTTGTGCGTGGGTCCCATGCGTGCTGGATAGAAGGGGAAACATAATAGCTCCGCGTTCTTAGCCGCTCTCCGAGAATTCCGGTCGGGACGTTAATCGTTTCCGGCAGCTTTGTATCTACCCACCCGCCGACAAATCCCAGGGTCCACAAGCGGGTTGGCAGGTAGGCAAATTTGGCCCCGGCGTCTTGCAGGATGAACGCTTCATTCAGCTCTGGGTGTTTGGCATAGATTTCCGATGCAAATCTATAGTGACCAAGGAGTGTCAAGGGGGCAGATTCGTATCCGACATCAGCGCCGGCGCCGAAGCGCGTCACCATATCGTCCTGCCTTTTGGAGACGCTGCGGAAAACATTATCGTCGTAATATTCGGCAACGGAGAGTGCAGGGTGAAGGTAATATCCTGCTTGGCCCCAGGCAGTCGCGGGGAGCAGCAGTCCAACGAAACCCAGCAGCAACCATACCACCTGCCCATACCCGAAGCCGAAAGGGAGGGCAGTCACGATTCTGCGAATTTGCTTTCTCATAAATAACAGCCTAGAGGCGATTACCCGCAGAGGAAGACCACGAAAGAGACGAGGCAACTCCTACATGTTGTCATCCACCTCGTAGGAGCAGACGCCTGCGAGCGCACGTGATCTGACTGCTACAAATTCGCTGCGGACTGCAGTTGCTAATTCTCGATGACTACTTCAACCCGACGGTTCTTCGCTCGGCCGGGTGGATTGTCAGTCCCGTCAGGATTGGTATTCGGCGCGACCGGGTACCGCTTGCCGTAGCCTTTGATTGTGATCCTCTGGGAGCTGACCCCGTTATTCTCTAGCGAGCTCGCGACACTTTCAGCCCGACGCTCGGAGAGCCGCTGGTTGTAGGCATCACTGCCGATCGAGTCCGTATGACCCTCGATCGCTACACGCCGATCTCTGGCCTGCTCGTTCAGCACGTCGCCGATACTGTGAACTTTCGTCTGCGCCTCACCAGTCAGGTCGGCTTTTCCGAATTCAAACAGCACGTCTGGCAAGTTCACCACCACGCCGCGCTCAGTCTCGCGGGCTTCAAGATTCTGCTTCTTTAACTCCTCGATGAGCTGTTGGTTCTTGGCAATCTCTTGTCGCTGTTGCTCGATCTGCTGCTGCTGTTGGGTGAGATCCTGATCTCGTTTCTGCAGCCGATCGCCGACGAGAGCACCAGCTCCTGCACCGAGCGCTCCGCCAATTGCCGCTCCAGCTCCAGGATTGCCAACCGCTGCCCCAACAATCGCGCCTGCAGCACCCCCGATACCGCCTCCGACTAACGTACCTTTTTCTCGTGTGGTTAACGGTTGGGAGCAACTCGACAGAAGAGCCAACGCGGCAAGGAAAATACTGCCCCGAACGAACAGGATACTATTTTTCATAGTCATTATGCCTCAGTGCTCTTAGTATTCGTCCTCGCTTCTTTGCGGCTGACGCTTGAGCTGCTCAAGCTCTCGCCGTTGCCGCTGAAGTTCGCGGTTTTGCTCTTCAATCTGCTGCTGCTGATCGGCCTGTTGAACGTCACGCTTCTGCATTTGATCTCCCACCAAGGCCCCAGTGCCAGCACCGAGCGCTCCGCCAATCGCCGCACCGGCGCCAGGACTCCCAACCGCCGCGCCGATGATCGCCCCAGTGGCCGCACCTAGGCCACCTCCTACCAGAGTGCTTTTTTCTCTCGTGCTCAGCGGTTGCGAGCAGCCACTCACAACCAACACGAAAGCTAACGCCGCCACACCCGCTTGGGCCACCTGCTTTACTCTCATATAAAACCTCCCACATTGAGTGTTAAAGATCCATTCATGTTAATGGGCCCGATGTGCCTCGTCAATATAAACTCTCAGAAAGGAACGAGACCGGCTTTCTTCCGTGATCGGCTCTCCTGCACTGACGCCCACAAGAGTCCGATCACCCCAAGCGTAATACATGTATCTGCGACATTGAAGGCAGGCCAGTAGTAACCACGCCAATGGAAAAGAAGGAAATCAACGACCTCGCCATAGAGAATCCGGTCAATGAGGTTTCCCGCTGCTCCACCTAGGATAGCCGCTATAGCGACTACCATGAGCCGGTTGGTGTCTTCAGTCTGCCGGAGAAACAAGACCAACGCGACCACTGCCATGACGGTCGCAAGGAGAAAAAAGGGTTGGCGAAACCAGGCCGGCGCCTGAGCGAATAAACTGAAGGCGGCGCCGGTATTGCGCTCATGCGTGAGATGAAAAAAAGACTCAACGACTGGTACTGATTCATGCAAAACTAACGTGCGGGAGACGAGCACTTTGGTGGCCTGATCGAAGGCGAGGATGACCCCGACAATCAGGATAACGGTGAGCGTTTTTGTCCTCATAAACCGTACATCTCCTCTTGACCGGCAGAGCCTTGGAGCAAACAATAGCAGCGCGTTGCTATGCCATTAGACAGGAGCAGACCCCTATGGGCAAACGCAGGATGATTAACTTTGCCAAGGCTGGATTTCCCCACTACGAAGAAGTTGAAGAAGAGGGAATGGCCAAACCAGGTGCCATGGGCATCCCGTGGGTGAACATCGATACTCTCAGTACCCTCGCTCGCAGACGTATTCGCCGGACAGGACCGAAAGGTGAACCGTTAGAAGAGCAGAGTTCCCAGGCAAAAGCATCCTAACTCTAGAGTTACTTGCCTCTTTCCCTCTACGAGAGGATGAGGCATTCCACCTGAAGGACGCAACAACTATCGGCACTTATTCTTTCGTGATCCGTTTGTTCGGCCGTTGGCTGCGCGGGCGGTTGCCATTGAACAAGGGGTGTTGGGAGCGCCGCACTCCGAAGTAGTAACAACACATGTCGCTATCGAGGTCGTTGTTGAAGGTGCGCTGCTGCCCGTCTTCGAATAGAATGCGCACCAAGCAGGTGCCGCCCACCAGGACTGAGGTCATCTCTTCGACGACGACTCCTCCGCCCCACTCTCCGTAGTTGGTATGGATCACTTTATCTCCGAGTCGAAGGTAGAGGCGGCTTTTCTCGTTCACAGAAAATCCTGATCGTCTGTGCTTGCCCCTTTGTAGCGGAAAACAAAGACAAATCAAGAATCCGGCCGACGGGCGACGGGGAGGGAGTAACAGTCTTTAGATTTGTGGTAAACGAGCCAGGAGACCGTCTTCAATCCAGCGAAGCAAAAGACTGCCCATCGTCGGCGCAGTCTCTTCAGCGGGCAGCAAAGATTCTAAAGCTGCACAGACCGCCGCGAACGGTTCACCGCCAAGGATACGGGCGAGAGCAGCTTGCTCGATCACATCCATCTTCGCGTGATATACGGCGAAGCTCTCACGCCAGATCCGCAGGATTGTTTTTTCCCGCCGCAGACCCGCGGGAGGCGATATTTCTTCTTCAGCCGCAGCCCAGATTTCCTGCACAGGCCAATCGCTGGAGAAAACCTGGAAAGCGGGGATCAGGCGGAATCTGAGACTCGCCCACTCATCCGGCGCGATCTCGTGGAGATGTGCCACTTGCAGCGGTTCGGCATCAGGGGCGTCAAATACCTCGAGGCGTGCCCATTCTAACCGCGCGAGGTCTTCCAGGAACGGCAGAAACTCGGCTTCAGCTTGCGCGTGGAGGAACGCGGCGAAATGGCGACCCAGGTGTCGTAACGAAGGGTGAGTCGAAGGATGGCGAGCCAGATACGCGCGGGCAATCGCCTCGAAACGTGCGCAGCCAAGAAGAGTCGCAACGCGTGGGAAATCTTCCTGGAGCACTTCGAGGAGGCGGGCGCCGTACATTTGCGCATAGATGGCGATCCGCTCCTGAGGGCCGAGCTGCCCTCTCCCCTCCACCCAGCGGACGAGCGTGGGGTCAAAGTTGGCGCTTCCTCCTGCAGGCACGCGGGCAATGGAGCGGAAGAAGTGGGTCTGCAACTCACGTAGACTGAACATACGCAAAGCCCACCTCTTCCATTTCAAGAGCACGAGCTCGTTCGGCTTCGGCGCAGACCACGTCGAATTCAGGGATCTTGTCATCCCACTCGATCAGAGTCGAAACGCGACCGCAGCGGCGCACCACCAAACGATAGAGGTCCCATACCGAGGTGATAACTGGCCCGTCATGCGTATCAAAGAGATACGTTCCCATATCGCGATGCCCGGCAAGATGGATCTGTCCGATGCGGTCGGCTGGGACTCCGAACACGTAGTCTTCGGCTCGGAAACCGTGGTTCGTGGCGCTGACGTAGATGTTGTTAACGTCGAGTAAGATTCCGCAGTCAGCCCGTTCGGCGATTTCTGCAAGAAATTCCCACTCAGGCAGGGCTGAGTGGGAGAAGGTGAGATAACTCGACACATTCTCAATGAGTATTTGCCGGCTAAGGCGGTCCTGCACGACCTGTATGCGCTTGACGACATGGTTGAGAGCTTCCTCCGTGTACGGCAACGGCAGGAGGTCATGCGCGTAATGTCCACCGACGCTCCCCCAGCACAAGTGATCTGACACCCAGGCAGGCTCGAAACGGCGGATCAGAGTTTGCAGGTCATGTAAATAGGCATCGTTCAGCGGATCGGTGGAGCCCAAGGACAGCGAAACTCCGTGGAGTACGAGCGGCGCAATCGCTCGGGCCTTCTCTAGCGCCGCCAATGGACGTCCACCCCGAATCATGAAGTTTTCTGAGATAGCTTCGAACCAGTCCACCTGTGCTGTCCCGTCCCACAGGTGAGGAAAATGCTGGGTGCGGAGGCCGACGCCGTGACCGAGATAAGAGACCGTGAAAGCCATGAGTACGCTTTTCTTTAATCTCCGATGCGATTGCCAACAAGAAGCTTGTTTTCTTGAGCGATCACGAAAAAGGATATTCCCTCATGCCCCTGTCACCCTGAGCCAGGCGAAGGGCTCAAGGACACCTCCACGAAGGGCCCCGTTTCTATTCGAGATTCTTCGCCTTGGCTCAGAATGACGTTATTAGTGCGGGTGTCTTTCTTATGCTGAGAGTTGGTCTTAATTCTTCGCTTCGACGACCTTACCACCCTTCTGCGCACATTCCGCAGCACTAGTTTCTACCCAACCTTGGCCTTTACAGAAGTTCTGACCGGCGCAGGAGTGACCCGCTCCAGCGCAGCTTCCGTGTCCCTTGCACTCGTTGATGCCTGCACAACGCACCTTCTCTTCGCCTGCTTTATCCGCTGCTCCGGCTACAAGACTGCCGCTCGTGACGAGGGTGGCAACCGCGCTAGCGATCAAGATGCCTTTCCCGAATGAATTCATTGTTCTACCTCCTCCGCTGAGAGTGATTTGCGAGCAACCCCGCTCCTGTAATAAATGTTCCATAGAGGGAAAAAGTTTCAGAAGAAGTACGATGAGGGAATTATGCTTGTAGCTTGATCTGCCTCTCCTCTAGAGGGATAAAAGAGCAGAAAGCTTTTTTCGCCCAGAATCCGTCTGAGCGCTTCAGAGAGGGGCAGAGCGGGGAATTATAGATATCCTCCCCATACTCTTCCTGAAACCGACGTCGCGCCTCTCCATCGCCCGAGCAGCAGGCATGGATAAACTGCAGGAGATCTGCTGGTTCTTGCGTCATCAGAACGGCGCCTCTGCTCCGGCGAATTGATCGCTATCGAGGACCAGCACTCTCACACGCATCCCTTTGGGTAACAGTGGCAATTCGCTTGGTCCAATAATGAGTCCCTGCCCCAGAGAGAGAGAACTGAGGACTCCTGAACTCTGACTCCCCGTCGAATGGGCTTCGTAATGACTATCCGTGCGAACCAACCGACAGCGAACAAATTCAGTGAGTCCTTTTGCCTTCGGAATATCCTCTCCGACGGTCGCCGGCACAACCGGCGGAAAAATCTTTTCATGACCCATCATCCGACCCAGGGCCGGACGCACGTATAAGTAGAAACACACGAGGGCGGAAACCGGATTTCCCGGGAGACCAAAGTAGGGCCGCTCGCGCAGCAAACCGAACGTGAGAGGTTTGCCCGGGCGTTGAGACACTTGCCAAAAGAGCCGCCTAATCCCTAACTCGTCCATGGCCGCTTTCACGAAGTCGAAGTCTCCCACTGACACACCACCAGTCGAGAGGACGACATCGTGACGGACTGCTTCGTAGAGGGCGGCGCGGATTTCCTCCAGAGTATCACGGGCGATTGCCAGAGGCACGGGGTGGCCCCCAGCCTCTTGCACCGCCGCGGCGAGGGTATACGCGTTTGAATTGACAATTTGGCCTGGCCGGAGTGTTTCGTCAACTTCCACCAATTCGTTCCCAGTACTGAGAATCGCCACTCGTGGGCGTTGGCGAACCAGGACGAAGCTGCGACCGACAGAAGCGAGCAGGCCGATGTCCGCAGGGCGGAGGATCCGGCCCTTCTCGAGCACGAGTTGACCGCGGTGGATATCCTCTCCGCTAGCACGGATATGTGTGCCTAGGCGTTCCTGACGTTTAATCCAGACGCGTCCCTCTTGCTCCTCGGTATCCTCTACTCGGATGACCGTATCGGCGCCTGGTGGAATCACCGCGCCGGTCATGATTTTACTCGCCGTCCCTGTAGTTACTGCTTGTGTTGGTACGGCGCCGGCCTGAATCACCTCTCGTATATCGAGAGCTACCGGTTGCTCAGCACTCGCGTTGCGCACGTCGGCCCACCGCACGGCATAGCCGTCCATTGCCGAATTGGCGAAAGGAGGAACTTCACG
>CAZAYE010000076.1:2420-9571 GCA_964489255.1 uncultured Enterobacteriaceae bacterium | reverse complement strand
TCTCTGCTGCTCATGAAGACAGAGCGGCTGATTAACGCTTCGGGTAGACAAACGATACATGTCCAAGTCGATATCGCCCAACTTGCTGAGAAAGAAGACAACCCCATTAGAAAGATGGAGTTGGCGCACTTTCCTCCAGCCCCTACTCCCCCGACGCCAGCCAAGGGGGCCGGCGGGCTAGGGGCGTTCGTCTTGTCGTTCGAGGTGAGGGATTGAGGAGTTAGCGGCGGTGCATTAAGTTCGAAGACAGAGCGGCACAATGGTCACACTGCCGCTGCAGCTCATTCCAGAGCGCTTCGGCGTCATCTTTGCCGCGCCACCCCAACGACTCACCCTTGCCCTCCTCGGAGCAATATGTCAGAAACATACGGCATGGCCGAGCATTTTCCGGAAGAACACACACTGAGTCTATTTCTTAATGCTCTCGATGTTGGGGTCATCATCATCGACCAGTATGGGACGGTGGTCTGGGTCAACGAGAAAATCTGCCAACTCGCAGGCCTTTCCAGAACAGATTTGATAGGACTCAAGACCCAAGAACTTGTGACTCTGCCAGCTATTAAGGTGAGTGTTGCCCCGGAGTGGGTGAACTCTTCGTTCTGGAAGGCGGCCAAAAGAAATCAACGACTGACAGGCGCCGCCCTGCCCAGCTATGGCTATGCTAGGATGGAGAACGGGGCGCAGCTCCTGTCCACAGAGAACTATATCCACGATGCTGAAGGTGGGCTGCGCTATGTCGTCCTGCCCGTGCATGCATCAACAGACCTCCTCGCCGCGCGGGAAAAAATCAGCGAGCTGCAACGTCGCACGGCGTTGTACCAGGAACAGCTCAGCGCCTTGCACACGCGCGTGTTGGGTCATGATATTGTCTACTACAGCGAGAGCCTCCGACGGGTATTTGAATGGGCATTGCGGCTAGCGCGCTTAGACGGGAATATCTTCTTTACTGGAGAGACCGGTGTTGGAAAAAGTCTGCTCGCTCAGTATGTGCACGCCATGAGCCGCCGGGCCAGCGGTCCCTTCATTCATGTCAACTGCGCGAGTCTGCCGGAGTGACATGCTCTCTACTGATGAGATCCTTGCCCTGGCAGTGTTGCTGCTGTTGGCAGGGAACGAAACCATAACCAACCTGATTGGCAACGCGGTACGCAACCTCCTCGGCTATCCGAAGGAACTCGCCAAAGTCCGCGCCGATCGCACGCTGGTTCCTTCGCTCGTCGAAGAGGTGCTGCGGTATGAATCCCCAGTCCAGTTGCTCCCTCGCCTCACCACACGCGCAGTCGAACTCGAAGGCGGAAAGATTCCCGCTGGCGCAACAGTCTTTCTGCTCTTAGCGGCTGCCAACCGCGACGAGCGGAAATTCCCCGAGCCCAACCGTTTTGACGTCACGCGCAATCCGCAGGATCATTTGGGGTTCGGCTATGGCATTCATTATTGTCTGGGCGCGCCCTTGGCTCAGCTGGAAGGTCGCAGTGTACTGGACTCGTTGTTATTCGACTGCCCGCCATTCACTTGCACGAGAGAGCATCTCCCGCAGATTGCATCGCTCATCGTCCGTGGCGTGCAGACTCTACCGTTGCGATTCGCGGCATGAGCGTAAAGGAGGACCGCATTAAATAAATTACAATCCACTCGCACCCGCAGTGCAAGACAATCCGTATCCGTACTATGCGGAACTGCGCGACAAAGCCCCCGTCGCATGGATCGAAGCGATGCAAGGTTACGCCGTGAGCCGCTATGCCGACGTGGATTTTATCCTCCGCAACCTACGACTATTTTCCTCGGCGTTGTGGAATACTACTGCCTCAGGTGATCTAGTCGTTGTCCCGGAGGTGCCGCAGTACAGCCTTCGTCTCATGCACGAATACAAATCATAGGAGATCTATTATGGCAAAGTTTGGCGTGCTCGTTCTTCCCCGACCTGAAGCTCCACGCGAGGTCAGGCTGCTGGAGGAGATGGGCTTTGACGTTGCCCTGATTCCGGACTCCCAGGCCCTCGCGCGAGAGGTCTACGTCACACTCACCGCCTGTGCGGCCAACACCAACAAAATCACGCTGGGCACGGGGATCACGAATCCTCTGACCCGCCACCCTTCGGTCACCGCCTCCGCCATTGCCAGCCTCAACGATTTTTCGGGTGGACGCGCCCTCCTGGGCATCGGCCGGGGGGACAGCGCCGTCCGCAAGATTGGCCGTGAGATCGTTCCGCTCAGGCCATACCGCGCCTATATCGAGGCAGTACGAGGGCTCTTGGCCGGAGAGGTGGTGGAGTACGAGGGGGCGCGGTTTGCGCTGGAGTGGCTCAGTCGCCCGGTGCACCAGCCCGTGCCCGTCGATATGGCGGCCAGCGGACCCAAGAATCTTGCCCTGGCGGGAGAGTTGGCCGATCGAGTATCGATGTGGTTGCCGGCTGATGCCGAGTTGATCGCGCGAGCGGTGGCGTCCGTGCGCGCGGGAGCTGAGCGCGCCCAGCGAGATCCGGCGAAGGTTCAACTCGGAGCCTATCTCCCTTGTTTTCTCTCCTCGGATCTAGGGAAAGCCCGTGAGGTGGTGCGTGGGGCCGCTGCCGTGGGGGTCAACTTTTTTGCCTGGGATAAAAATGTCCGTATTGAGGATCTCCCGGCTCCTCTCGCGGCCGAGGCGCAAAAACTGCGAGGACAGTACTCTTTTAGCGGGCATGGGCAGAGTGAATCAGCTCACGCCCGTCTCCTCTCGGAGACGTTTCTCGACTGGGCGTGCCTGGTGGGGTCGGCCGAGGCGTGTGTAGACAAGCTACGGAGCCTTTTCGCGCAGGGCCTGCAGTACGCCTATTTCACGATCGGCGCCATAGGGGTCTCCGAGGAAGACAAAAGAGGAGTGTTGAAGGTGTTGGCTGAGCAAGTCTTGCCCCACTTCAAGTAGAGGGCGTTGCGTACGCCTGAAGGCAAAGACTTCATCGGTCCCGGGGTGATGGGCGGGAAGAACGGCTCCTACACGGCCGCGTACAGTCCGGTGACCCGGTATCTGTACGTGCCAGTTATCGAGAGCTGCATGCAACTGAAGAAAGCACCCTTGCCCGTCACTCAAGGTGTGATGCTCCTCGGCGGGAGTCCAGGCGCTATGCAGGCCGACGATCAGTCCTCGTACGGTCACCTCTCGGCCATCGACCCGACCACCGGAGCGATCAAGTGGCGGTACGTGGATGACCATCCGTTGTTCGGCGGCGTCCTCGCGACGGGGGGAGGGTTGGTGTTCAGCGGTAACCTGACGGGCTCTGCGATGGCATTTGACGACGTGACAGGGGCAGTGCTATGGAAATTTCAAACTGGCGCGCCGGTCCGCGGCCAACCCGTGACCTATAAGATTGGCGGTCGGCAATATGTCGTTATTCCGAGTGGCGGAGTTGGCGCAGCTGTCTACGTGGGTGCGCCCGCTTTAGCCGGTGAAGGCAGCGCGCTCATCGTCTTTGCGTTGCCAAGGTAGTAAAAGGTAAAGCTGAGAAAAAGCGGCTGATAGGGGAAATTCTGAATACAAAGAGGAATGCCGCTCAAAAAGGAGGATCACTATGACTAATCTTATCATCGACGTGCGCATTAACGAGTACACCCTGCGGAATGAAAACCCCAACGTGCCCTACAGCCCGGAGGAGATTGCCAACCAGGCCCTGGAGTGCTGGCGGGAGGGAGCGTCTATCCTCCATTACCATGCACGTGACCCCAAGACTGGCGCGCCTTCCACCGATGGCAGGCTCTATGCCGAGGTCGCCCGACGGGTGAAAGAGAAGAGCGATATGCTCATTTTTCCAACCTTGGGCGCTTGGACCCTGCCCTCTCCCGAAGCGCGCATTGCTCACATTGTCGAGATGGCCAAAGATCCCCAAACCAAGCCGGACATGGCGCCGCTGGACATGGGGACGAGCAATGTAGACATGTACGACACTAAAACCAAGCGCTTTAAGACGGAAGAAATCGTCTATCTCAACACCACCAAAACCCTACGGTATTTTGCCGAGACCATGAACGCGGTTGGGGTCAAGCCCATGCAGGCGCTGTGGAACATTGGTTCCCTCCGCACCACGCGCGCTTTTGTGGAGATGGGCCTTTTTCAAGAGCCGCTCTACCTGGAGATCGCCCTCATGGAAGGTGGTATCCTCTCTGGTCATCCGGGGACGGTCAAGGGCATGGAAGCCTTCCTCGATTTCCTGCCGAGCACTCTGCGCTGCGAGTGGGCGGTGATCTGTTACGGTGGCAACTTGCTCCCCCTGGTCGGCGCAGCCATTGAGCGCGGAGGGCATATCGCCATTGGTCTAGGCGACTACCATTATCGGGAGCTAGAAACTCCGACCAATGCCCAGCTCATCTCTCGCGTAGCCCGTATGGCCCGGGAGATGGGGCGTCAGGTTGCGACTCCAGAGGAAACGAGACAGGCATTGGGGCTGGTGTAACATGCACAGCGGGGCCGAGGTGTCCGAGTAGAGGGGCGGTGAACGGGTGTCTAGCGTTAAACGAGCGCGTATTCCCTTCTTGTTGGGAATTCACATTATGTGAATTAAGAATTGGAGGCTTTCCCATGAAGATATTCGCTTTCGAGGTGCGGCACCTTCGGCTCACTTGCGTGAGCGGACGTCTTGACCTGTGACCTGACAGAGGTACCGTGTCTGCTCCATGGGGATAACTACCGTATGACGTCTAAGGTTGAATTTTGGCGCCAGGCGAATGGGTTTCCCGGGACCACCGCGGCTGAAGCTGAACGCGCCGAGGCGGACGGCTGGGACGGCCTCTCGGTCCCAGACTCCCAGAACCTGACGGGGGATCCCTACGTCGCCCTCGCACTGGCGGCTTCCGTAACGTCGCATCTGCTTCTTCGGACGGGTGTGACGAACTCCTTTACCCGGCATCCCGCAGTGACGGCCGCCTCGATTCTGACCGTTCAGGTCGAGTCGAAGGGGCGGGCCGTGCTCGGCATCGGCCGAGGTGATTCGGCTCTCGCCTACCTTGGGCTTGCGCCAGTGCCGGTCAACCTCTTCAGGACGTACGTGGAGCGGGTGCAGGGTTACCTCCGCGGCGAGGAAATGCCGTTCGACCTGCAGACGGACAGCAAAGGCGAGGTGGCGTCTGCGGACGCCTTAGCGATGGCGTCCGCCCCGAGGGGCAGCAAACTTCGCTGGGCGCAATACGCCCGTGTGCCCAAGGTGCCAGTGGACGGCGCCGTGACCGGCCCGAAGCCGATCGCTGCCGTTGCCCCTGTCGCTGAGCGCGTGACCTTCGCGGTTGGCGCTGATCCGGAGCGAGTCCGTTGGGCGATAGGAATCGCCCGCGAGGCGCGCCTCAGGGAAGGTCTCGACCCGGATGCTGTGGAGTGGGGCGTGATGCTCCACGTCTCACCCCACCTGGACCGGCGCACCGCCATCGAGATGATCTCGGGGACAGTCGCATCAACGGCGCGATTCTCTGTCATGCACGGTCGTCCGCTCGGCCCGATGAGCGACGCCGTCCGCCAGTCGCTGCTCGAGATTCATCGCGTGTACGACATGAACAAGCATGCCCGCCGCGGCTCACACACCGCTGCGATGACGGACGAATTGATCGACACCTTCACGATTGCTGGACCTGCTGAGCACTGCGTCGAGCGGCTGCTCGCCCTGAGGGAACTGGGTATTATCAAGTTTCACGTCTTGGCTGCGGATTGGCGCAACCTCGCTCTAGCATTACAGGAGCACGCGCGGAAGAGCCTGGCGCAGGACGTGCTGCCGGGAGTCCGTGAAGGATGCGCGCGTTACGAAGCGCGGCAGCAGTAGACAGTGGCCAGGAACGCCGGTGAATCACGCAGCTGAGCCGCGGCAACCAAAATCGCGCGGTGTCAGCAGAGTGAAAGGGGAATAGGGGAACAGATTCCAGCTCTGGCGGAGGAGTACGACGTCCGCCTTGGCCGCATAAATACCTGGAGAGGCGGCGAGCCCTACCATCTTGGCGCTCTCGCTGGACAGCATGTAAACAACAAGCACTATCAGAGATACGTTGTATGGAACTCTGGTGTTGTTAAGGTCTGTGTCTGCAAATTCCACTCTATGGTGAAAATGGCCAAGCGTGCCGCGCGAAAGGAAAGGAGACGTCGTCCGTCTTTGACGATCACGCTCTCGGCCTCTGTAAAGTTTAATGTCCGATCGGAGCCAGTCCGATTGCAGACCAAGAGGGAAAGTCCGGTGTCGTGGGTACAACGCTCCCATTCGCCATTCGGCCCATGAAGACCCGGAGCCCAGGCAGCGGAAGAGACCAGCAGTTGCGCCCCTTGCGCTTGTAGGCTTTGCGCAATCCCTGGCGAATACGCATCCGCACAGATCAGTATGCCTACACGGGTCAGGGAGGGAATGAGGATCGGGGCCACGTGTTCCCCAGGACTCGACCATGCCTCTGCACCGACCCGTAGCGTATTGATTTTTCGATGCTTGCCCAGGATTGCGCCATCCGCCCCAATCACAAACACTGAGTTGTGAAGTTTTGCCGTCTGACGATCCCGTTCGGGATGGGACAAGAACACCGTCACTTGCAGTTGGGCGACTAAGTGGCAAAAGTGAATCATCCACGGATCTGGCTGTGACAGGATCCAGTCAGTGCCGATCTGGTCGGTAAAAGTGTAGCCGCAGATACAGAGTTCAGGCGTAATGATCCACGCAGCTCCTAATCCCGCGGCCGTGGTGACGGCGGTCTCGACGAGTTGTCGATTAGAGACGAGATCACCCGGGATAGGAGCAAGATGTAACAAGACGATGCGCAGAGGGTGCGTCGGCATGATCGCTCGGGGCGACGAGGAAGGTAGGACAGCGGCTGCGACGCCCACCATCCCCGCCTTGAGAAACTGACGCCGGTTGAGCTTCATCTTCTTCTCGCCTCCTGTACAGAACGTGCTGAAGGATTTCATCGACCACCGCCCTTCTCGTAACCTACAAGTGCAGCGATGCGGGCGAGAGCAACTCGCTTGTCCCAACAAGAGAGGCGAAGACGCCGCCCTTATCAATATCCGCAACCAACAGCAACCCCAAACACCACACGTACAATCTGAGAAGTCAGGACAGTAGCAGGCGGTCCCGCCGCGTAGAGAGCGCCGTCATGCAACAAGAAAATAATGGGACCTGTCTCTTATACACATCTCCGAGCCCACGAGACTAGGCATGA
>CAZAYE010000076.1:0-2410 GCA_964489255.1 uncultured Enterobacteriaceae bacterium | reverse complement strand
AGAAAATAATGGGACTGCCGCCTTTGCGTCCGCGCGTGACAATCGCCGGAACTGGCAGCCTAAGCAGTTCCTCCTTTGACTGCGGCTGCTGCCAGCCAGACGCCGAAACCAGGAGCGGGCCACGGCCTGTCGCGGCCCTCGGTCCTGGGTGCTCTTTTTGTGAACCTTACAAAGCAGCGGCTTGCGCCAGTGGCGTGACGAGCCGACTCACGATGGCGTCGATCACTGCATCCGCTCGCGCTTGGATCTCCTCTTTGGGCAACGGCACAATCGGGTGCGGAACAGTGATGACCTCATACGAGGGAATCCCCAGGTTTGTACACTGGAGACAGGCTGCCTCAACGAACTCTGTGGTTGCAATATTCGCCGTGGGAATTCCTTGTCCTTCAAAATAAGCGACATCGTGCGAACTACACGAAATGCATGACCCTCACGAACTGAGGGCTTCAATGATCGCCTCGCACTGTGAGGCTAGTTCCTCGCGCACCTCCTTCTTGGCCGGTCGCGCCGGGCTGGGTTTGGCGCGGCGGACCACCTGCGCCACACCGCTCCTTGAGCAGCTCCTCCACCCGGTCCAGGAACAGGTTGCCATTGCGGTTCATCAACAGCTGCACCTGGCCGTCGTCATCCCGCACCATGATAACGGACTGACGGCCGATGGTGGTCATGCGGAAATCCCCCGGCTGAGGAATCTCACTGGCATGGCCCACATAGACCCAGCCCCGAGAGAAGATTTTGTCTATCTCGTCCTCGAAGATGGTCGGGTCCGTATACACCCGCCCGTGCACGCGGTCGTCCTTGACCAGCGCGTCGTAGTCAATCCCGGTTCGTGCGGTTCTCATACTTCCCTCCTTTTGTGGGGCCGTCTGCGTTCACATAGACCGCGCGCCCGTCTCTCAGCCGCTCTCAATTTTCCGCGCCTGTGCGAACGCCCATGAGAACTCCTTGTTTCCTTCTTGATGCATGCGCCGCTATGCCGTCGGCTGCTGTCGTGCGACCCGAGAGGCTGCACGCACGCGCTGAATCTCGTCCGCCGACGGGAGCTGAATCAGCTCGATCATCTGGCCGTCAGGGTCCTCAAACACCACATCCCGGCAGCTCCAGGACTTGCGGCTCGGAATAGCAGGCAATGCCCTTCTCCAGCAGCCGCTGATACACAGCATCCAGTTCTTCGTTCTTAACCTCGAAAGATAGTAAGAACGCGCCGAGCTCGCCGGCTCCCTTGGCCGGCGTCGGCGTGGTGGGAGCCGGAGAAAACTGCACTAACTCTACTTCCCCGATGGTGCTCATCCCTTGCTGCAGGATGACGGAGCGTCCGGTCGTCCCTGGTCATAGCCGCAGCAGTCGGTCCAGACCGGGACTGCCAAGGGGCATATCCAGAGTTTTGCGGAAGCCGAGAATGTCGCGGTAAAATGCAATCGACCGTTCCATGTCACTGACCGCAAGAGCAACGTGGTGAATTTCGCTGATAGCCACAGCCTTCTCCCCCTTTTTCTTGAGCACCACGAGACTGTAAAGGAGCCGGCAGTTAGCATTGCGAGGAGCCCTCCTTCGACTTCACTTCGTTACGCTCAGGACAGGCTTCGACTAGGCTCAGGGAAGGCTTCAGCGACGAGGCAATCTCTTTTTCAGGCAAAGATTGCTTCGCGGAGTTTATCCTGAGCGAGCACAGTCGAAGGGCTCGCAATGACTTAGACTCAGGGGCTTCTCACACAACCTTTGTTGCCAATCACCGGCGTTGCCAGGAGAATCACGTTGAGCGATGACGTGCCCTCTTCAGCGCCTCACGCCGCGGCATATTGCCGCGCATCGAACTCTGCTGGGTCCTTGAGCAGCTCAGTCTGCCATTTTTTTACCTCAGGCAATACACTCTTGGCAAACAGTTTGAGATTCCGTTCAACTTCGTCAAACGGCATACCGGCGTAGCTGAAGTTCAGCATAAAACCATTGGCGTCGATGGTATCACGGACCATCGCAAGCTTCTCAAGCACTTGGTCTGGCGTGCCCCACGGCATCAGTTTCGCGAAGTCCGCCGCTGCGCCGTCGATCCCATGTTTGCCGATAAACTTACTGATCTGACTGTAAAACTCATAGCTCTTATGTGTACCGAACTTCTCTGAGGTCATTTCATAGTGTTTGATGACGGTCTTGTAATTTGCCGCCATCCATTTCATCGCCATCTCTTCCGCGCGATCCTTATTCTCATCAACAAATACGAACCCACCGCTGAGCGGTTTCGGGGCTGGCGTATTGCCGTGATACTGACGCCACGCGTTGTGATACACCTCGAAATCTTTTTTCACCGCCTCCCACGGTTTCTGTGGAATGACCAAGAGCCCAACCCCGAGCTTGGCCATGATCGGGGACGAATCCGGCGAGACTGCTGCTGCGTATGAGCGACCTCTAAATG
>CAZAYE010000075.1:5014-9598 GCA_964489255.1 uncultured Enterobacteriaceae bacterium | reverse complement strand
ATCCCAACGCGGGCGAGGTGCGCGGTATTTATCAGCTCCTGAATCAAGGCGTGACTCCCCGAGAAATGCCCACCCGTGTACAAGGGTTGAGCGAGGAAAAAGTCAATGTCGCTTTAACTCTGTTGCAAGACCAAGGTTACGTCGAGTGGGCAGGGCAGACCGTACGCCTCCGCACGAACAAAAACGCCGAGGCGCTACGTCTAAACTTTTCATTTCTGGAACAGCGTCAAGAGGCCGATTACCGCCGGCTCGGGGAGATGCTCGACTACCTCATGACCGAGGAATGCCGCCGCGCGACCATTCTACGCTATTTCGGAGAGCGAATACCCGTCGGAAAAAACTGTGGCCACTGCGACCTGTGCCGGGCCAAGCTCCCCGCCGCACGTCCTCTCTCCGGAACCCTAGACGTTCGCGCGGTGGTGTTAGCAGCCGTGCGAGACTTGCAGAAACGCGGGCTCGGACGTTCAGGATTGGCCCAAGTTTTGGCAGGGAGCCAGTCGCGCAGAATGCAGCACCTCAAGCTCGACGTCTCTCCTCACTACGGTAAGCTGGCCCGTCTGACCCAAGACCAGATCATCGAACAAATTGACAGTCTCATTCGCGCCGGTGAACTACGCCTGACGCCGGGACTATATCCGGCAGTGCTCTTGCCAAAGGCAAAACCAGAAGGAACCTCCACACGCGGACAGACTCCAATACCCCAAGAAAAGATTTCTGCTGCGCCGTCCACTCAAACTCGCCCATCTCTAAATCAAGCACAGGCCCCGCTTCCGACCCCGGACCCCAGACGCCGGACGCCAGACCCTAGACCCCAGTCTGCAGTTCCCAGTCCCCAATCTCCAATCGCCAGCCCCCAGAACCCTTTCGACCCATTGCCAGCGGCTGTCGGCTGGGCGATTCTGCGAGTTGTCGAGACTCAGGATGGCCTACTGCCCCGTTCCGGCATCGTGCATTTCCTGCGCGGGACGTCTGATCTGGGAGCCCGTCCTTCTTCTCATCGCGCTACTCTTCCAGGATTTCGTTTCCTGGCGCATTATTCTCATCAGGAGCTTCTGCGGGCCGTGGACCTGCTGATTGAACGGAAACTGCTGGTTGTCGAAGCGACCGAACACCTGCATCTCTGGCTCACCCAGCGTGGCAAAGCCGCACTGGAATCGTGCGCGAAAGAGAGGCTAACCTGATCGCCAGGGATGATATCGCCGACTTCCCCAATGAAGCAAACCAACTGGTTGCCATTACGGTTTCTTCGATCAGAACTGCGAAGAAAGGCAGAAAATGATTCACCAATCCGCATTCCGCAATCCGAAATCCGCAATATAATAAGGAGGAAGTATGGAGATAGAGAACAAACTCGCCGAGATGGGTTTGTCGCTGCCACCATCTCCGACCCCGGTTGCCAACTATATTCCTGCCGTGCGGTCTGGCAACTTATTGTTTGTCTCCGGCCATGGTCCAAGTTTGGTCAAAGACGGCAAGATTGAATACATCCGTGGCAAACTGGGTCGGGACCTAACGGTTGAGCAAGGCTATGAAGCTGCGAAACAGGTAATGCTCAACATTTTACGGTCAATGAAAGGGGCGATTGGCGACCTTGACAAGGTACGCCGCATCGTCAAGGTGCTCGGATTCGTTAACTGCACCGAGGACTTCCCCGATCAACCCAAAGTCATCAACGGCGCTTCCGATCTGCTGGTTGCCTTGTACGGTGAACGTGGCCGCCACGCTCGCTCAGCCGTAGGTATGCAACAGCTTCCCTTCGGCATCGCCGTCGAGATTGAAATGGTTGTAGAGATAGAATGAGTAAGGGCGACCCGGTGGGTCGCCCTCCGGAGGGCGAGGCAACGCCTCGCCCCTACATTCGGAACATCGGAAATTTTTGAGAATGACTTTTAAATTGTTCGCCCTTCGACAAGCACAGGATGACCGGGAATACTGACCTTTCTTCACCCAGAATAACTTTACTATGGAAACTCAAAATGATCCTGTGTCCTCAGTTCCTGAGGCACCGGCACAAACAGTGGCAAATGGAGGAGACGGCGCTCTCGAAAGCCCTTCTTTCCTCACGAGCGATAACGCGCATTTTATAGAGGCGTTATACAATCAGTATCTGGCCGATCCCGACACGGTCAGCGAAGAATGGCGTGAGTACTTCTCCCGTCTCACAACTGGCACTCCGCCCACACCGCCAGAAGCAGCAAAGGAACAGGCGGGGGTTACTGCTCCTACTGCTGCCATTGTTGATATTGAGCAGCAAGCGTGGGTACTCCAACTCATCAACGCCTATCGGGTGCGCGGTCATTTCGATGCCGAACTCGACCCGCTCGGGATTGCCGCCAAGCGGAGCCATCCCGAACTCGATCCTGGCTACTACGGTTTCACTCGCGATGATCTCACCAAGGAATTCAGCGTCGGCCGTCTGTTTGGTATGCCGGCGTTGACCCTGCGAGGCATTCTCTCGACGCTCCGCGAGACCTACTGCGGCACGGTCGGTATCGAATACATGCACATCCAAGACCCAGAGCAGCGCCGCTGGATCCAGGAACGCGTAGAAAACAAACGCTATTACGTTTCCCTGACGATCGATACGAAACGCACCATTCTCACCCGCTTGTACGCGGCGGAAACCTTTGAGGTCTTTTTACATACTAAATTCGTCGGCCATAAACGCTTCTCGCTTGAGGGAGCCGAGGCCCTGATCCCCATGCTCGATACACTTATCGAACATGGCGCGGAACATGGCGTCGAAGAGATCGTCATCGGCATGCCCCACCGGGGCCGGCTGAATGTTCTGGCCAACACACTGGGTAAGTCTTATGAGGTGATCTTCTCCGAGTTCGAGGGCAACGTTGACCCGTCCCTGATGATGGGAACCGGTGACGTCAAGTATCACCTAGGCTTCTCAGCCGATCATGTCACACGCAGTGGGAAATCCGTGCATCTCACCCTGACTGCGAATCCTAGCCATCTGGAAGCGGTCAACCCAGTGGTAGAAGGCCGGGTCCGCGCCAAGCAAGACCGGGCCGAAGACAGAGACCGGACGCGCGTCATCCCGCTGCTGATCCACGGGAACGCGGCTTTTGCCGGACAGGGAGTGGTGGCAGAAACGCTTAACCTCTCAGGTTTGCGCGGTTACCGCACCGGTGGCACCATTCATATCATTGTCAATAACCAGATTGGCTTTACCACGGATCCAGAGGATGGATACTCTGGCCCGTACGCCTCGGATCTCGCCAAGGCGATCCAGGCACCGATCTTCCACGTCAACGGTGACGACGTGGAGGCGGTTGTTCGTGTTGCCAGGTTGGCGATGGAGTATCGCCAAACCTTCAAGCGGGATGTCGTGATCGACATGTTTTGTTATCGCCGCCACGGTCACAATGAGGGTGATGAGCCAAGCTTCACCCAGCCGCGTATGTATCGCGCAATCAAAGGCCATCCGCATGTCACCTGGTTGTACCGCGAGCGCTTGCTTGACCGTGGGGAACTGACCGCCGAGGAGGTCGCCACGATCGAGAACACCTTCAAGCAACGGCTGCAAAGCGCTTTGGACACGGTCAAGAGCAATCCCCCAGCCATGCGACCGGATACGCTTGGGGGCGTATGGAAAGGATTCACCCGCGGCCACGACGGTCGTGTCGATACCCGAGTGCGGCGTGATCTCTTAGAATACATAGCCCGGCGACTGGCGGCAGTACCAGAAGACTTTACCCTCAATCCCAAGGCCGAGAAGCTCTTGCAGGCGCACACCGACGCTGTCCTGAACAATGGCCCTATCGATTGGGGGTTGGCTGAACTCCTCGCGTACGGAACGTTGGTCTGTGAGGGTACCCAGGTACGGCTCAGCGGGCAAGATTCGGAGCGTGGCACCTTCAGCCATCGCCATGCTGTCCTGGTAGATTACGACACGGGGACCCGCCACGTCCCCCTCGCTCAATTGCGCGAGGGGCAGGCGAGTTTCTGTATCTACAACAGCCCGCTGTCCGAATTCGCTGTCATGGGCTTTGAATTCGGTTACAGTCTAGACGACCCAGACACGCTCGTGATCTGGGAAGCGCAGTTCGGCGACTTCGCCAATGGCGCACAGGTTATCATCGATCAGTTTCTTGCCTGTGCTGAGGCCAAGTGGCAGCGGATGAGCGGCCTCGTCTTGCTATTGCCCCACGGTTACGAGGGTCAGGGCCCCGAACATTCTAGTGCGCGACTGGAGCGATATCTGCAACTGGGTGCCGAGGACAATATCCAAGTCTCCAATTGCACCACGCCGGCCCAATTCTTCCATCTCTTGCGACGCCAAATGAAGCGCAATTTCCGCAAGCCACTCGTGGTGATGACGCCTAAGAGTTTATTGCGCCACCGTCTGGCGGCCTCGTCGGTGGCAGATTTGGCTGAGGGAACGTTTCATGAAGTCCTGGATGAAACCTCGCAGGTTGACCCCCGGCAGGTGAAGCGTGTGCTTCTGTGTAGTGGAAAGGTGTACTACGATCTTCTCGCCGAACGCGAGCGGCGCAGTATCTCAGAAACAGCGATTGTCCGAGTTGAGCAGCTCTACCCATTACCCGACGAGGAACTGGTAGAGATCCTGGC
>CAZAYE010000075.1:0-5004 GCA_964489255.1 uncultured Enterobacteriaceae bacterium | reverse complement strand
CGTGTGGGTGCAAGAAGAGCCGCGCAATATGGGGGCCTGGAATTTTATACACGAGTACCTACCGAGGTTGCTACGCCCTGGTCAACCGCTGCGGTATGTTGGACGGGACGAGCAAGCAGCACCCGCCGTGGGCTCACAGAAAATTCACCAACAAGAACAGGCGGCGTTAATCGCGGCGGCGTTGGCAGCAAAACAGTAGCCAGTTGCCAGTTGCCAGTTGTCAGCAAGAACAAAAGGTAAAGGGCAAGAGAGTTGTGCTTCAACCTCTGTTTTGTCTTCTTAACTGGTAACTGACAACTGACCACTGGCTACTTTCTCAAGCAACTGGCAACCGGAAACTGATAACTTTTCCCGAGGACAACCATGACCATCGATATTACCATCCCCGCTCTAGGCGAATCGATCACCGAAGCGACAATCCTCCGTTGGCTCAAAACTGTCGGTGAAGCGGTCGAACGTGATGAGATCATTGTCGAGATCGAGACCGACAAAGCGACCATGGAACTCGTCGCTCCCGAATCTGGCGTATTAAGTGAGATTCTTAAAGGCGAGGGAGAAACAGTCGAGATTGGTGAAGTCATCGGCCGTGTCACACCCGGGGCTGAGGCACAAGCGGCAGCCCCACGGCCAGCTGCAGTTTCAGCCCCCTCCCCACGCCCTGCCGCTGCACAAGCTCCCTCGGCTGCTGCACCTCTGAGTCCAGCAGTGCGGCGACTAGTGGAGGAACATGCCCTGACCCCCACTGAGGTAGCCGCAACCGGTCGTGGTGGGCGCCTCACTAAGGGAGACGTGGTGCAGCATCTCGAGGCGAGGACCCAGGAAGGACCTGCGCCTGCACAGGTCCAAACGCGCCCCCGACCGACGCCGGTTCCGTCGCGTTCCTCGGCGCAGGCGGCTCAGGCTTCTGTAGAGGCAAGGGTTGCCCCGACCAAAGGGGGCGCATGGCCAGCGGAACAGTTAGACCGAAGCGGCGCCCTTCCATCGGTCGAGGCTGAACCGCGAGAGCGGCGCGAACCCATGAGCCGGATTCGTCGGCGTATTGCTGAACGCCTCAAGCAAGTCCAAAATACCGCAGCGATCCTGACGACCTTCAATGAAATCGACATGAGCGCAGTCCTGGCGCTCCGCACCAAATACAACGACGCCTTCAAAGCACGGCATGAAATCTCACTGGGATTCATGTCAATCTTCGCCAAGGCCAGTGTAGAAGCCTTGCGCGCTTTTCCGGCCCTCAATGCGGAGATCCGCGGCGATGACATTGTCTATAAGAATCACTATGACCTCGGCATTGCGGTGGGCACAGAGCAAGGGTTACTGGTTCCGGTAATCCGCGATGTTGACAAAAAAAGCTTCGCCGCAATCGAAATTGAATTGGCAGAGCTGAGCCAGCGGGCCCGAACCGGCAAGATCAAAGTGGAGGAACTGACCGGAGGAACCTTTACCATCAGTAACGGCGGCGTCTACGGCTCTTTGATGTCAACACCAATCCTTAACCCACCGCAAAGCGGCATCCTGGGCATGCACAAGATTGAGAAGCGACCAATAGTCGTTGGCCCGCACGATGATGTCGTCGTGCGACCGATGATGTATGTGGCGCTTTCTTATGATCACCGTATCGTCGATGGACGCGAAGCGGTGTTGTTTCTCCGGCGGATTAAGGATTGTGTTGAGGATCCGACGCGGATGCTGCTGGGGCTGTAAGAAAAGGAAACGGAGAGGGGGCGAATCGGGGACAGGATGGCTTTAAAAGAACAACCTAATGAATTTTGACAACCAAGATAGGGAATCAGGATTTGAAAGAGACGCGCGGCAAGACCCCTGGTGGCACGGGCTTCTAGCCCGTGCTCTGGAACAGGCTGGAAGCCTGTTCTACCGGAGGTCGCATTACCGATTTCGTTCATCAAATCTCATTAGAGCAAGAGTATGGCCGATCTCCAACGATTTGACGTATTGATCATCGGTGCAGGTCCTGGTGGCTACGTGGGTGCGATCCGTGCCACGCAACTCGGCTTGCGGACCGCCTGCGTGGAAAAAATGCCTACCCTTGGCGGCACCTGTCTCAACATTGGTTGTATCCCGAGCAAGGCGCTGCTCGATTCCAGCGAATGGTTCGCCCAGGCGAAAGGGAAATTCGCCCACCACGGCATCGTGTGCGATGGGCTCCGACTAGATTTACCTGCAATGATAGGTCGCAAAGACTCGGTGGTGAAAGGGCTCACCCAGGGTATCGTCGGTCTGTTCAAAAAGCATGGGGTGACACGCCTGGAAGGGCATGCCCACTTCCGCGATTCGCATACTATCGAAATCACAACGAACGATGGCGCCCAACAGCTTGTTCAAGCGAATGCAATTGTTATCGCCACCGGCAGCGAACCGATCGAACTCCCCCCCCTACCCTTCGATGGTGAGCGCATCATCAGTTCGACCGAAGCCCTTTCTCTGCCTGAGGTGCCACAACACCTGGTTGTGATCGGCGGCGGAGCGATTGGTCTGGAGCTGGGATCAGTCTGGCTACGTCTTGGCGCGAAAGTGACTGTGGTCGAACTGTTGCCGCGTATTATTCCTGGAACTGATGCTCAAATTGCTTCGGCGCTCCAGCGCGCCCTAACCAAGCAAGGCTTCACCTTCATCCTGGGTGCGCGGGTGACGCAAGGCATGGGGCAAAACGGACAGGTGACCCTGACGGTTGAGACCGACAAAGGGCAGCGTAGTGAATTGACGGCCGACCGTGTGCTCGTCTCCGTTGGCCGTAAGCCGTACACCACCGGACTCGGTGCCGCTGAAGTCGGCGTCGCCTTTGACGAGCGCGGGCGCATTGTGGTGGATCAGCACTATCAGACCAATGTTCCCGGTATCTGTGCGATTGGGGATGTGATCGCCGGCCCTATGCTCGCCCACAAGGCCGAAGAAGAAGGCGTGGCTCTCGCCGAGCGCTTAGCCGGTCAGGCCGGGCACGTGAACTACGATGTCATCCCCAGCGTGGTGTATACGTGGCCCGAGGTTGCTACGGTTGGACTTTCTGAGGAAGCCGCTAAGGCTTCAGAGATTCGGTACAAAGCTGGCACCTTCTTTTTTCTCGCTAATGGCCGCGCTCGTTGTATGGATGAAACCGAGGGTATGGTGAAGATCATCGCCGAGGCGAAGACTGACCGGGTGCTCGGCGTGCATATCGTCGGCCCACGTGCTTCTGACCTCATTGCTGAAGCAGTGATGGCAATGGAATTCGGCGCTGCGGCTGAGGACATTGCCCGGACTATGCATGCTCACCCCACACTACCCGAAGTCCTGCGTGAAGCAGCGCTCAATGTAGACAAGCGCTCGCGGCAGAGCTGATTGTCAAGTTTCGCCACGAAACTAAATTCGTAGGCTGGGCTGAGCCCCTTTGATTATCTTAGGGCAGGTTTCGATAAGCTTAGGACAGGCTCTGCGAAGCCCAGCGATCTTTGGCAGTGGGCAACGTCGCGCTTTTGCCCAACCTACAGACTCTCTACCGATAGTTCATGTTGTCAGTATGAAGAGCTGATCACTTTCTATCAGAATACGGGTTCCTACCTCCGCCATCCGCTCTGACAATTCCAGCCATTTTTTTTCATCAGCAAGTGGAGCAATCTTCACCAAATAGCTCCCTTCACCATATTCTGGCCAAGGAACGATTTGGCACTCTCTCGCACCCTTAGGATAAGCTTTTTCGAGTTCAGTGAGGTAACTGGTAAGGGCACTACGGATTTCCTGGGGAATTTTCTCAAGACTGCCTGCTCTTCGGGCCATGGGGGCCTCCTAGTTGTTCCTGTATCGCAGAGAGAAATGCTTCTGCAAGGGCAATGCCGGCTCTGGCAATCTGGCGACTTGTGTTTATGGGGGCGTAATCTGCCCTATGTCTCCATTCAATGAGAGTCAGGAGCGTTCTGCCAATTTGCCCTGAGAAAACTTTGCGACGCATGACCAAGCGACGATTAAACTCAGCTTGGGTGACTTTATGGCTCCACTCCCCGCCTGCTGGGCGGAAATCCGTCAGCCGAATCAGAGCGGCAATGGCAGCTTGAAAAACAGCGTAGTAGCAACGGCTGACACAGGAGTCAAAAGCTTGTCTCTCCAGACAAGCACGAGCACCGACAGAGCTACTCTGGGCCTTTTTCAGGTAATCAACCGAGTTGTCCATTGTTTGGCCGGCCGCTAACCGCTGACTGCTGAAGATTTATTTCAGCCCCGCCTTGCGCAGGGCGGCAAGCTGGTGCTCGGTTCGCGCGGGGTCTTTGTTCGGCATAAACGGCCGCACCGCCTCGGTAGAAAATTGCGGATTGATCCGTAGCATTTCAGCTGCCGCGGCCCGCGCCTCTGCCTCCCGCCCTAACTCGACGTAGCAAATCACCAAGGCCCACTGGAGCTCTAGATTATTAGGCATGAGGGGAAGAGCTTGCTGTAAGGGGACTAGTGCCTCCTCATAGCGCCCCGCAATCACATACGCCCAGCCTAATGCCAGCGGGTACTCCGGGCCATAACGAGGATTGAGGCGCATCGCCTGCTTGATCCACTCAATGGACTCTCCCGGTGCCCCAGCAAAGTTCAGCATCCTTCCCAAAGTGTCATAACCCTCAGCCAAATTCGGATCGAGGGCGATGACTTGTTTTGCTGCGGCAATGGCTTGCTCATGCTGCCGTTTCAACAACGAGAGCCAGGCCAGAGCCCGATAGGCTGTGGGCAAGGACGCATCAAGCGCAAGGGCCTTGCGCACTAGCTCACCGGATCGCTCGAGGACCTGCGGAATCCGATTCCAGCCGTTGAACCAATCGAGAATGTAAGTAGCACTCAGCCACGCAAACGCCTCGGCATACTGTGGGTCTAGTTCGATGGCTTTCTCAAACATCTGCCGCGCTTGCTCGTTTGCTGCGTTGTTCCTGTCGCGGACTGCCAGTTGCTTCTCCCATGGCGGGGATTATGCGACCTGGCACTATACGTTGTCAAACCGCGCCGGAGAAAAGGGGGGATAGCATGAGCATCCTATCG
>CAZAYE010000074.1:0-9639 GCA_964489255.1 uncultured Enterobacteriaceae bacterium | reverse complement strand
AACTTACGCAGTCGGCCTCATTTTCCTTGGCGGTTGTCTGATGCTTGCGTGCGGAGTGCTTGATCTACTCGACGGCGGCTTAGCCCGGCGCACCGCGCAAGCAACCCGCCGTGGCGCGTTTCTCGACTCGGTGATTGATCGTTACGCTGAATTTTTCACTTTTTGCGGCTTGGCGACGTTTTTTGCCGCCTCATGGATGTTATGGATCGTGGCACTGGGGTTTCTTGGCTCAATGATGGTGAGCTACGCACGGGCGCGTGCCGAAGGGTTAGGCGTAGAATGCCGTGGGGGACTGATGCAACGAGGCGAACGCTACGTATTCCTAGGCGTAACCTCGTTTCTCAGCACCGTCTTCAACCATCTTTTCTGCAACCCTTCCCACTTTGTCCTGATAATTGGCCTCGTACTCATGGCAGTGCTGACCAATCTCACAGCGCTCTCGCGGGTCCGCACAGTCGCTACCGCTCTGGAGGAGCAGTGAACGCCCAGACTTCGCCCCTGCCTCAGCCAGGTCAAGGCAAACGGATCTTCGGCTCCATGCTCTTGCCGTTCGGTGTAGGGTTAATTTTGGAAACCTCTTATCAGCAGATCGGAATCGGTATAATACTGGTTGCGGTCGCGCTGGTTAGCCTGGGGTGGAAAGAACACTGGCAACGAAGAAGGTCATGAGTAATGAGGGATGAGTAACGAGTAAAAAGGATATCTTCCTAGCCCCCTCTTCTCGCATTGCATGTTTCACCTAGTCATCAAGTAGGCTTGGTATGTTAGCAGGCAAAACCATCGTCCTCGGTGTTACTGGTGGGATTGCCGCCTACAAAGCGGCAGAGCTCGTGCGCCTCTTGGTCAAGGACGGAGCAACCGTGCGGGTGATCATGACTAAAAATGCCCAGGAGTTTATCACCCCTCTCACTCTGCAAACGCTCTCCGGCAATCCAGTTTCAACTGACACCTTCAACCTCACCCAAGAGTCCGAGATCGGTCACATCCGTTTGGCCGACACTGCCAACTTGGTCCTGATTGCCCCTGCCACTGCCAATGTCATTGCCAAGCTGGCTCACGGAGAGGCCGATGACCTGCTGACCACTGTACTCCTGGCCACGACTGCCCCCGTGCTCATCGCTCCAGCGATGAACGTGCATATGTACGCCCATCCCATCGTGCAAGAGAATATGCGCAAACTTGCTAGCCTGGGCTATGGCTTGGTTGAACCTGCGGAAGGATTCCTCGCTTGTGGCTACGAAGGGAAAGGACGTTTAGCTGACCCAGAAGACATCGTCGAAGAGACACGAGCGGCTCTCTGCAAAAAAGATCTACGCGGGGAGCGGATCATCGTCACGGCCGGACCGAATGCCGAGCCGATTGATCCTGTCCGTTTCATCACCAATCGTTCGACCGGCAAGATGGGTTTCGCCATGGCCCGTGTGGCGTGGTGCCGCGGCGCCGACGTGACGTTGGTCAGCGGGCCAACCTCTCTCCCCCCCCCGCGTGGTGTACGTTTTTGCCCTGTACGCACGGCCCGAGAAATGCAGCAGGCCATACTGGAGCACTATCCCCAAGCAACCATGGTCATTGCGGCTGCAGCCGTGGCAGATTATCGCCCCGCCCAGGTGGCACTACAAAAACTGAAAAAGGGCAAGGGAAACTTTTCGATTGAACTCACGCGTAACCCGGACATCCTGGCTGAGCTGGGTCAACAGAAAGACAACCGTATTCTGGTCGGGTTCGCGACCGAGACCGAAGACGTGTTACAGAATGCCGTACGAAAACTGCGCAGCAAGAACCTTGATATGATCGTCGCTAACGATGTCACCCAGGAGGGCGCAGGTTTCGCTCATGACACGAACATCGTTACGCTGATCGACCGCAGTGAGAGAATGGAAACGCTGCCGCTGATGAGTAAGGATGAAGTCGCGCATACAGTCTACGACCGTCTCCTCGCGCTGAAGGCAAGAAATGGGGAACCGGAGAATCGGTGAGCCAGAGCACTCGTCTCGCACTATCGTGTTATTCCGCCCTTTCTCCGATTCTCCCCCTCCCCGTTTCTCCGTTTCTCTCTTTGTGATATGGGTACCCCTACCCTTCCTCAACCGGTCAAACTGTTCGTGGCTCTTCTTTCGGCCGATCCTACCTTTTTCATCGCTGCAGGACATCGACTCCAACAAGCATACGGCCCAGTCGATTTAGAAAGTGACATCTTTTCCTGGAATATCACTGACTACTACCGTGAGGAGATGGGCGAAAACCTGCTGCGTAAGTTTGTCTGCTGTGAACGGCTGATCTCCCCAGAAGACCTTGTCCACATCAAGCGAGAAACCAATGCCTTAGAGCTGTCGCTCTCTTCCGCCTCCTCACCCTTCTCTTCTCGCCGTGTGAACCTTGATCCTGGGTACCTCGATGCGACGAAGCTGGTGCTGGCCTCAACTAAAAACCAAGCCCATCGTCTCTATTTATCACAAGGTATCTATGCCGAGGTGACCTTGCTCTACCACCACGGCGCGTTCCATCCGTTTGGGTACACGTACACCGACTACCGCTGGCCTGAGACGCACGCCTTCTTACGTCAAGTGAGAGCGCGGTACTTAGAGCAACTGCGGCAGGGCAAATAACGTAGGGTAACCGGTCGCCCCTACCGACTCAGCATTTTTCTGACTTCCGACGGCAATCGTTTGACCTTCCCTGCATCATCCACGCAAGCGTGCAGTGTATATCCTTCAGCAATCACCGCAGCATCGGCTGCACGGGTGATATGGTAACCGAAACGAATGCTGGCTCCACCGACCTCTTCGATAATCGTGGATACTGTTAACACGTCATCAAAATGAGCGGGCATCCAATACCGGCAAAACGCCTCACGCACGGGGAAATGCAGTCCTTCGGCTTCGAATTCCTGGTACGGCTTGCCCAGACTGCGCAGCAATTCCACCCGGCCTTCCTCAAACCAGGGAAGAAACGCCGAGTGGTGCGCCATACCGGCTTGATCGGTCTCAGCATAGCGCACCCGGATGGAGTGGATGCCGGGGGTTAGGGGTTGGGTGTCGTACGCAGAATGAACCGGGGAACCGGAGAATCGGAGAATCGGAGCACTTTTCACCGTTTCGCCGTTTCGCCGTTTCACCGTTTCGCCCTCCACGCAATCGCTAGCCCCTACCGGCCTTTCCAGTTCGGTTTCCGTTTCTCGGCAAACGCCCGCGGTCCTTCTTTGACATCCTCGGAATACATCATTTGCTGGAGCGCCGGATAAGATCGCGAGAGTGCCAGATCCAGTGGCAAACCGAGGCCCAGCATCGCACACTGCTTAGTGGCCCGAACGGAAAGTGGCGAACACTCCAGAATCTCAGTCGCCCAACGTTCCGCTGTCGGCATCAGGTCCTTGAGCGGGACCACTTCGTTCGCGATACCCAGGCGATACGCTTCCTGGGCGGTCATATGCTTGCCAGTGAGCATGTAGCCCATAGCAACCTTAAAAGGGATCTGCCGCGGCAAACGATGCACGCCACCTGCAGCGGCAGCCAGACCGACCCGAGGCTCAGGCAAGCCAAAGCGCGCGTGCTCGGCCGCAATGATGATGTCGCACGCCAGCGCCATCTCAAACCCACCGCCTAAGGCGAAGCCGTTCACCGCTGCAATCAGGGGTTTCCACACCTCCGTGCGATCTGTGATTCCACCAAAGCCGCCCTTGGGCCGGGGACCGCTCGGCATCCCTTTTTCCGCAGTGTACTTAAGGTCATTGCCGGCAGAGAATGCCTTGTCACCGGCACCGGTGAGAATGACCACCCATACGTTGTCATCAGCGATGGCGTCATCCCAGATCGCTGACAATTCCGCGGTTGCCGGGGGATGGACTGAGTTCATTACCTGAGGACGGTTCATAGTAATAGTAGCGATATGCCCCTTCTTTTCGTAAATGGCGAACTCGTAAGCCATACGGCCTCCTTTACGGGAATTGCAAAATTTACACGCCCTCCGGAGCGCGGTTGGATACTAGCGGACGCTCGGAGACAAATCAACGAAAATTAGTGCTTACGTGTGGGCAGAGAGCAAGGGGAGCTAAAGTCCTGACCGTTCGTGCAGATCTCGTGCCTCCCAACCTTGGTGCGGCCTCAGGGATCACTTGTTGGTATCGTTAGGGACAAATATATTATTCCCTAAGAGGAGGAGGCAACATATGGCTAAGGAACCGACAAGGCAAGAATTAGAAAGGGCAGTGCAGTGTTTGCAAGTCTTACGAGCCGTACAGAAGGATGCTCGCACGTCCGGGTGGTATCGAGGCGAAGTGCGAGGCAAGGAAGCAATCGGCGCGGCAACCACCTATCTCGAGCGTAAGGGCCTCATTCAACCGGCGGTTGGCCCGCAACCGTTTCGTCTGACCAAGAAAGGGAAGGAGTTTATTGCGACCCAGATCAAAGATTGGGATACGTTCGTGGCCAAAATTAATCGCCAGGGAACCTTGGAAAAATTCGCCAAAGCGCTCGGGCGGGTCCCAGAGGGAAACAAATAGGCAATCGTTGCGCTCGTTAGCGGTTTGCTTCAAAGGAAAACTCCTTATGTTAGCCGCAACTCGCCCTCTGTCAGCCTGTGTGGCACTTATCACTGGCGCGAGCCGTGGGATTGGACGGGCTACTACTCTACGTTTGGCCCAGGCAGGCGCGGCCACAGTTCTGGCCGCACGCACCGCAGCTGACCTCTCCGCCGTCGCCGAGAGAGTCCAGGGGTTAGGAGCAGAAGCCTTGGCTGTTCCGACCGACGTGACCAACGATCAACAGTTGGAGACGTTGGTCGGTGCAACTTTGTCACGCTTCGGCCATATTGATGTGCTGGTAAACAACGCCGGCGGCGGACCACCACGCACGCCCGTGGTCAAAGCGAGAAGAGTGGATTGGGACTGGACCCTACGCACAAACTTGTGGGCGACGATGGTGCTCACGCAGCTTGTCTTACCCTCCATGATCGAGCGGCGCAGCGGCACTATTGTGAACATCTGCTCTCTAGCTGGCCTAGGTGGCAAAGCGGGCGAAGCTGCCTATGCAGCTGCGAAGTTCGGAGTGCGAGGCTTCAGCCAATCCCTCTTCGAGGAAGTGCGGGAGTACGGCCTTAAAGTGACTACTATTTGTCCAGGATACGTGGACACCGCCTTGATCCCGCCTAACCGGCGGGTGGATCGGAGCAAGATGCTTAGCCCCGAAGACGTGGCTGAAGCGGTGTACGTCGTGGCGACCTCGTCGGCGCGCTGTTGCCCGCTCGAAATCATCCTGCAGCCACAGCGTGACCCATTTAAAACATAAACGGCAAGAGTGAAATTAGCAGCCTGTTTTTACTCATTACTCATCACTCGTTACTGTGTCTATGAACCTCAACGGCAAAGTCGCACTCGTCACCGGTGGCGCCAAACGCGTCGGCAAGGCCATCGTCCTGGCCCTAGCCAGGCGAGGGTGTAAGTTGGTCGTCCACTATCATACTGCCCAGGCAGAAGCCGACGAAACAGTCCGAGAGTTGCTTGCCGCCGGTCACGACGCAATCGCGGTCCAGGCAGACATCACTCAGGAAGCAGACGTGGATCGCCTGATTGAGACCGCGGTGACGCGGTTCGGTCGCGTCGATGTGCTTGTCAACAACGCTGCGGTTTTCTTCCGCACGCCTGTAGACACACTCACGATTGAAGAATGGGAACAGATCATGGAGGTGAATCTCACCGGCACTTTTCTCTGCGCGCACAAGCTCGGTCTGCGCATGCGCGAGTGGGGCTGGGGGCACATTATCAACATGGCTGACGTGGCGGGCCTCCGGCCATGGGCTGACTATATCCCCTACTCCGTTTCAAAAGCCTGCGTCATCACTTTCACCCAGGGGCTCGCGATGGAACTGGCGCCAGAAGTCATGGTCAACGCGGTCGTGCCCGGGCCAGTATTATTTCAGGATGACACGCCTGAAGAAGTCCGCCGGCGGGAAATCGATAAAACGCTGGTCAACCGCGCGGGCACCCCCGAGGAGGTCGCTGAGGTAGTCGTATTTGTGGCCGAGTCCGACTACAGCACTGGCTCGCTCTTTCATGTCGATGGCGGGAGGTCGCTGACGTAAGCGCTGCGGTAAAAGACGTCATCTATACCTCCCCGGGTACGGATGCGGCGAAAAGCTGCCTGCGCCTCCTCCAAAGCTAAGCGGTCGCGCACAGCAGTACGAACGGCCTCTGACTCAGTGGAGACCCCGAGGACGCGCTTCAAGGCACGCACTTCCTCTTCATCGACCATCAAGTTCTTCCTGACTAGGGCTCTCGTGGATCGCACGGGCGGCTCCTCTCTACTAGGTGATGGTGTCAATCACTGACACGGAGTTACTGTCAGTATTGGGAATGTACGCAAATTGAGTATCAGTCTTCTCCTCTCAGGATCGCGGTGTTCTCTCTTCTCTGGCCGGATGAAGAGGCTTTGCAAAGGCTTAGTGTCTGTGCTTCGTTAAGTCCACTAAGCCACCCTCAGATTGTATCGATAAGGTCTACGGCGATGGGAAGTGCAGTCTGTCCCCACTCAGTCAGATCATCACGATCACGAGGTTGGTACTTGGTGACGAGGAGACGACGCGCTAAGGCATCTTCCTCGACCTGTTCAACGATCCGCCCCCGACCGGGGAAAGGTTTCTCATCAATATGCACCGTCACCTCTGGCGTACGGACGAGATTCTTCACCCAATCTGCATTCGCGCCTCTCCCGGAGAGCATGTATAAGGTGTTCCCATGCAACGCGAACCAGATCTCGATGGTGTACGGGCGACCGGTGACGCGGCCCGTCGTCGTCAGGTAGCAGAAATCCAGGTGCGCAACTTTGCTCAAATCTGTCAGCATGAACCGCGCGCCCTGCCAGCTCTCTCGACTGCCCGGATTGCCGGAGTCATAGTCGGTCTGCCTAAAAGACGATCGGCAGTTCTAGATACTCGCGATAGATAAAGTCGCGATGTTCTAACAGTAAGGGGGAAAGTGCCACGGCCACCATGGGATCTTTGTTGGTGTAGAAATCACGGAAGGCCGTAGCCATCGGACACAACTCGGGTGGCAACGGCTGGATGAGGGCCGCGAACGTTGCCCAGTAGATGTCCAACGCCGATAGGTGGTCGCCGACGAAAAACTTGCTGCCTTTGGTCCGCTGTTGCTCGAGCCTCGCCCCGAGAAGTCGCAAGATTTCCGCCATTCGGGCAGGGGCAGCTTCAGCCGCCGCCGGGCTGTAGCCATATTTGTTCCCCATGTAGACCCAGAACCTGCGGTTCGCTTCATCGAGTTTGGCGTTCGACAACATAGAGTGGATCATCGTCAAGCGTTTAGACCAAGCGAAACCATTCTCACCGCAGATCTCATTGATATAACCGAACGTCAACACCCGGTCTGCAATGTTGGCAGGGATTAAAGGAGGCGTCGGGGCCAGTCGTTCCGCCAGATAGAGCTGTTCGATCCAGGTGGAGCGTGGACGTTCGTCGTTCCAGATCGCGACCGGAGCGCTAACCTGAGCAGTCCATTCCCGGAGTTCGCGATCCGATCCGTCTTTTCCCGCCGAAGCCACTGGGATGTAGGGGATTTTCTTCACATAAAAAATTCCCTTGCAGGCCTCGCGCCATGGGCCCGGCACTGCATATGCGCCGAGGATGAGCCTGAGCCCAGTCATACTTCTTGCCTCTTCAATGCTGACATATGTCAACTTGATGCTGTTCCGAGCGATTTCTTCTGCCATAGCGTGGTCTTCCTCTCTATCCACAGTCGTTTGCCGTCGGAGCGTGTTGGTCAGGTCTTTTTACTTCCCCAGCGGTCCCAGTACAAGACTTCGTCTACTGGTTTGCGGGTGGTCTTGCCGAACTTCCCGTGGGGGAACCCGAGCGGCAGTAGCGCGGCGATTTCCATATTCTCCGGCACTCCACATTTCTGCTTCAGTTCTTCCTCGAAGAAGCAATGCGTCGTCGTAAGCGTCGCGCCAACACCAAGGGCGCGGCACGCCAGCAGCATGTTCTGCACAGCCGGATAAATTGAGCCATGGACCGTGGCTACGCTCGCTCGTTGGTTATTGGCCCAGGGCGGGTATTCTTTCAGGGAGCAAGCTAACAGAATGACAGGAACCTCGTGGAGGTGTTCAGCCAGATAGATACCAGCTCGCATCCCCCGCTGTCGCTCAGGCGGGAGTTCACTCAGGGGTGGGCGACCGGCTTGCAGCTTCTTCTGCGTTTCCTGGTAACGGTCGCGGATGAAACGCTTGAGTTCCGGATCACGCACGAGAATGAAGCCCCAGTCCTGACGATTGCCCCCGCTCGGCGCATGAATACCCGCCTCGACGATTTTTCTGAGTATGTCATCGGGAATCGGATCAGATTTGAGTCGGCGTATCGATCGCAAAGAATAAATCGTCTCAAATAGGCCCGGATCTGCAGTCGCCGGTTTGTTTTCGGCGGCGATAGCAGGCAGCGACAAGCTTCCTGAGGCTGCGGTGACAACCCCGACTCCAGCACGCCTGAGAAAAGAGCGGCGAGGGATATTTGCGCTAGGGGAACGACGAACACCCATTGAGACTTCCTCCTTTGCTGGCTGCGACTATTGACTCTTGTAGTGTGGAACAGGCGATGAGTGAAGTACACACTTCAAATCGCAACCAGTTTTGCCACGACCAACTCCAGAGAGGTAACGCATTTCGTTTTCTACAAGAATTGCTGCGTTAGAAAGCAAGCTAACGTCACTCCGTCGATTGTTTCAGGAACTCTTGTGGTCACACGATCTCAAACTTGAATCTCTGTCGCTGCTTCTCCGGCAGGTCCAATAAATCGCGATCGTTAGTGATGAGAAACTTCGCCTTCCCCGTTACTGCTGTTGCCAGCATGACGTTGTCGTCAGGGTCACGGCTGGACGCAAAGCGGGAACCAAGTCTGATAAGAGTCACTGTCTCACGCCGCTGCACGCGTTCGGCGAAGCGCTTGAGGCGAGGTTCTTCAACATGAAGCCGCTGTAAGACCTCCAAATACTCAGCGACGACTTCATCACTGACAATTAGTTGCAGCCTCCGTTGGTCGCGCCACAATCGGACGACCCGTGCATTAGCAGATTGAGGGGACCGGCTGAGGTAATAGCCGACGAGGACGTTTGTATCTAGTACAACGGCAATCCGCTCCTTACGAGGCGGCACGCCGTTCCCTCTTTTCTCGCCGATATCGACGGACGATTTCTACCGCATCCTCTTCACGATTACCGCTGCGCTGAACGTCGCGTCGCATCTCTTCGTCGAGTTGTTGGTCTTCCCAGCTTTCTAAGCGCTCGCGCATGTATTCAGTCAACAAGCGCACTGGACTACGTCCCCGCTCACGCGCTGCTTTCTGGAATTGGTCCCAGAGAGGTAACGCTGAAAGAGAATCTTTATCCATAGGTTCTTTCCTCGCTGCTGACTCTGCATCGACAGTGTGGCGACAAGAACCGCATTTTGCAACAGAAGCTAACTGATAGCCACTATCTTCCACCCTACAGGTTATCCCAAAACCCCACCTCTGGATGCCCGCCTGCGCGGGCATGACAAGAATCGTTTGGGTTTGTCGTCATTCCCGCGAAAGCGGGAATCCAACCAACGAGCCTCAGGAGGTCTAGGGAAAGGTTCTGGTTTCTCCCTCGTTTCAGATATATAAAAC
>CAZAYE010000073.1:0-9670 GCA_964489255.1 uncultured Enterobacteriaceae bacterium | reverse complement strand
AGATAGGCCCCTTCATAGCGTGCTCGTCTGCTGGCGGAATACAGGAGCTGATACGCAGGCGCGATCTGTGGCAAGTGCTGCCTGACCAAATCGTTGCGGCCAGGAAGTCGTTGTCCCGTTCTTCGATCCCGTGTCGCGGTGTGTCCCTTGGGTACGATTCCGTGACGCTGGAGAAGATAGGCGTCTACGAAATGTAGGATTGAATAGAAGAGAACGGTAATCGCCCAATCATAGGTTCTTAACGGGGAGATTCCGAGACGTTGGGCGAGGCCCTCATGACGACGGGCTTGCTGTAGGTGCTCCTGAACGGTCATGTTCAGGAGACTGCTGCTTCAGCCACTGGGGAAGACTGGCGAGGAGAAAAGAACACGACTTCCGCGAAGGGAGACGGAGGCTGGGAGGTGGTCAGAAACTCAAAGCTCACTTCGGGAAAGCGTTTCTCGACTTCGGCGTATTTCTGAAAGATCCGCTTATCGAGATCATAGTCTGCCTCGCGGGTAACCGCGTAGACGTGGACAATATCTCCCTCCTCCTC
Organism: uncultured Enterobacteriaceae bacterium; assembly: GCA_964489255.1. Lineage (GTDB taxonomy): Bacteria > Desulfobacterota > Binatia > Bin18 > Bin18 > CAZAYE01. The sequence goes on along the minus strand of CAZAYE010000073.1, from coordinate 9,135 downwards.
TTCCAACCAACAGCCTTCCACCCCCTCAATTTGTTGTAGAGGTTTTAACGACTCTTTGATTTTCTCTAGGGTTCTCATAGGCTTACCCTCTTCGATTTTACCCTAAAAAAACTACCCCTTTTTCTTACGGTAAACAACCGCGTGTGTATGCGAAACTGTACGCATGAACACGCACGCTACTGCATCCGGCTGGATCGACCTGAACCAGTTTGAACAGACTTACCCCTACTCGCGTTGGCAAGCTTGGTACTGGATCTCCGAAGGACGCTTCCCAGTTTACCGCCCCACTAAACGAAAAGTTCTGCTCAGGCGCTCTGAAGTTGACAGATTCCTCGAATCAAAGCGCGTTACACCTGACCTCGACGCAATCGTGGACGAGGTGGTAGCAGAGGTGAGGCGGGGAAGTGACAACGTTGCAGCAACGCTTTCTCGTTCTGCTGGAGCAGCACGTCCATAAGCTCGCGACCCGTGGCAACCGAGCAGTTGGCCTCTGTCCGTTCCATGATGACTGGCATCCTAGTTTTTCAATACTGGTCGGAGAGTCGTGGGGAGCTACGCACAGCGATTCACGTATAGCGAAAGCGCGCCGTGCTCGTTTTCAAGCAGAGCGGCAGGCCGGCGCAATTCTTGAGAAGCGAGCCAAAGAACGAGAGTTGGCGCGCAGAAAGGCGATGTAGCAATGCTCCCGCGCGAGGATGCCGAGGCGCTCGTCTCGCAAGGCTTTGCGGTTGAGGGCTGCCCGTTTCCTCAAAACTTGAGGTAACGCTGTGGCGACAAAGAAAAAATTAGGCGGCCCCAGGGGGTCTCAGAATGGGAAGCGCTGTCCAGTTGTTGAATCATGGGGGGTGGCCACCACCTCCCACAGCCCCAGACTTAACTTCCGTAACCGTGTGTGACCGAAAATCCTCAGTAAGGCTGAGTTGCAGCATTTCCCGATTCACAGCCTCCGTCACACCTTCGCCTCAAGACTCATTCAGAGCGGTGCAACGCTGCTCTATGTTCAGCACGCGATGGGACACCATAGCGCGGCGTTCACGTTGCAAGTCTACGGCCACTTTCAGCCAACTGGGAACCGGAACGAGGTGGATAAACTTGACCTACTCCCAGCCGAGAGGAAACACGATGCCAAGAAGACCGGATGAGCAACAACGCTGTTTCAAACTGACCCGGACTGACCCCAGGCTGACCCTGACACGCCGTGGCTCCGGTGGAAGATCGCTAAGTAATAGATTTTCCAAGTGGAGCCGAAGGGAGTCGAACCCTCGACCTCTAGAGTGCGATTCTAGCGCTCTCCCAGCTGAGCTACGGCCCCACACGAAGGGGAGTTGGGGAATGAGTGTCAGGAAAGGGACTCCTGACGTAGTGTGAGGAGACTGTACCAGCCACCCCACAACTTTGCAAGAGAACTATACGAGTCCAACCTGTAAGGTTGTAAGGATCGCCCGCAGGCCTATCTCATCGTATTGGGCGTTGATGTCTGACCGGAAGATAAAATGAATGTGCCCATCTTCGGCTTTGGCTTCTGCTGGCGGGTTCTCGTCCCATGCCCCCAGTTCACAGGCCTTCAGGAGAGACTCGTCCACAGCATAACTGCCTGAACGGGTCTGAATATACAGTTTCTTCAGATTGCCCTGGAGATCAAGCTTCGCCTCGATTGTCACCATATCCCGGGCGGCTACCACATCATCGAGATGAAGCTGCTTCCGTTGGTGAATCAGCAGATACTGGAAGACCCGCAGAGCCACCCGGCGCACGAAGGGCGCGAACCGATGGGCCTTCGTGTTGAGAAAGGTCAAATTGCCTTGCCGGATATCCGGTAGAAAGTCTGGGGTTCCGACCGGTCCAGGCAAGGAGAGCAAGTTTTCACGCGGCGGTGGAGCGAGGGCAATGAGGTCGCGTCCTTGCGGAGATTGACGTTCAGCTTTTTTTTCCTGATCGCTCCCAGCTTCAGCCAGCCATCCCTGCGCTAGTAAGTCATCTGGTCGAGCGAAGAGTTGCGGCGTCTTGGCTGGGGCGTCTGGTTTTCCCTGGGTGAGGCTTTTCGGGGGGGTAGGCTCAAGCGCCTCCTCGACTTTCCTTTCGACTGGCGGTTTGGGAGTTGGTGGGGTTTTCATCGCCAGTTGGGTCGGCGGTTTCTGCACATTTGGCTTTTCTTTAGCTTGGGCTTTCTCTTTCTGCAGCGGAGCAGGTATGGGAGTCCCAGGGGCGACGGTCTGCTCCTTCGTCGAACTGTTGCGGTCGCTTAACAGACGGGTCTTTTCCGGGACTTCATCGTTGACTTGGTCTGGAGGATTGACGATCTGTTCAGGGAGCCGCTCTCTGGGTTTGGGTTCTGGCTTTTCTTGAACGGGAGGTTTCTCTTTTTCTACAGGAGGTTCTACCGGAGGTACGGCTTTGGCCACAACAGGAGGGGGCGAAGGTGGCGTTGGGAGCAATTCTACTTCAGTGAATTGTTCTTTCGGCGGCGCCAGTAAGTTGCGTTCAGGAAGAGGAAGAAATAATAGGAAGAGCAGGTGTAAGAGGAGCGAGAAGAAAAGAAAGATGGCGAGCGGGTCGCGTTGTATAGAACGAGGAGGGAGCACTGGGATCGCAGTTGACATTAGCCAAGCATTTTATCTTTCGTCCACTCAAGTCGCAAGAAAGCTGAGCCTAATACCTTGCTTGGGGGGAGGCAGATAGCATATAGTGCATCTACTATGTTTGGTCTAGGCGTGGGCGAACTGCTCATCATTCTTGTAATCGTTCTCATCATTTTTGGGGCTGGCAAACTGCCGGAAATCGGTGAGGGGCTCGGCAAAGGTATCCGCAATTTCCGCAAGTCGGTCAAGTCTCCTGAAGAGATTGACGTGACACCTGAGCGCGGTGCAGGAGAGCATCGGGAAGATAAGCCTAGTTAGGGCGACCCAAACTGGGCAGCGACTACCCGACCGCTAAATTCAGCAACCGCCGCCGGTGGGCTGGTAAAGACAATCAGAAAATTGACTGATTGTCCGGCTGGTACGTTGAATTGCTTAGGCGGAACCAAGTTCTGGAGAATGCCGATCTCTCGCACAGTTAGACTCTCCAGGGTAGTTGCCGCTGTCTCAGTACCGCAGAAAATGACTCGCTGTACTACAGCTTTGCCCTGATCGTCGTACAACACGCCTTCAATCTGAATACTGCGGGCGGGCAAGAAGGCGTTATTAACGGCCTTCCCAGAGATGGCAAAGACGCGGTGGTTCTCTTTGGTTGTCCAGAAATCTCCTTGCAGATTCCCCAGTGAAATGTGTCGCGCAGAGAAGCGCTCGTCAGTAAACAGTGAACCGAGCAGCGGCAGTCGTGATAGGGCCAGTTCAGTATCGGCAAGGTGCCAGAGACAGTAGGCCGCCAGGACGGCGTAGCCAAAGGTAATCAGTCCGAGCAGGATGAAGATCGACCGTAGAGAAGAAATTTTACCTCCCTCCTGCTTTGGTGTAGGACGGAACAGCGCAATCCGTTCATCCCGCACTTCGTCTTCGTCGGCGAAGAATGGCGTTTCTGGAGGAGAGAATTGTTCCGGTTCATCGAATTCTTTGTCGAAGAACGGCCCTTCTGAGAACTGTATCTCTGGCTCTGTCCCCCGAAGCGAAAAGGCTTCCGATTCAATAAACTCCTCGCTCGCCGAGGGTTTGGCCTGGTGAACTGAGCGAGCAGAAGATTGAGGGACAGGCAACTCGTCTAGAGAGTTGCTGTGTTGCTGAGCCGCAGGAGCTGTTAAGGGTATGGCTGAAGGACTCGCGTCGCGGGCTCCTCCCCGCAGCACGGGCGGAGAGTAAGGGAACACATGCTGACAGGTCTCTTGAGAACACTCGAAGAAGGTATTCTCGTCTATGATCGTCGTGCTATCCGTTCGATAACGTGTATGGCAGGCTGGGCATTCCACAATCACGCGCCGCCCCTCCCCTGCGGGAATTGTAAGAGGAAGTAGAGAAAAATCAACCACATTGACGGCGTACAAAAAGAAAAACTATAATACCCACATTATTCCATGGGTGAAGGGCATCGTTTGATTCTGGTTGCTATTCTTCGCATCCTTTTTATCGTCCTCTCTACTCTTTTCTGGAGCGTGCCAGTTCTTCTCCTCTCCTGCCTGGATCCCTATGCGGAACGCTCTGCCCGACTGATCCGTTTCTGGGCAAAGGGAAACCTTTGGATCTGTAGGGTCAAGGTGCGGGTCCAGGGGCTGCAACGGCTTAACCCACGACAAGCATACCTCTTCATGTCAAACCACCAGAGCCAGTTTGACATTCTCGCGCTGATGTCGGTCCTTGAGGCGTTTCAGTTGCGCTGGGTAGCAAAGCGAGAACTACGCAAGGTGCCGGTCCTGGGCCTGTGTATGCAACGCACCCACCAAATCCTGGTCGACCGTGAGAGCCGTACCCAAGCGGTGGCGACAATCCGTCGAGTCAAGGAGCTCCTGAAGGCTGGTATTTCAGTGCTCTTTTTTCCCGAGGGAACTCGCAGCAAAGATGGGAGTTTATTGCCGTTCAAGCCAGGTGGCTTTGCGGTGGCGGTGGAAACTGGTGTGCCGGTAGTTCCGCTAGCTATTAACGGCAGTCGCGCGATTATGCCCTCTGGAGACTGGAAGGTTCGCTCCGGGGAGATCGAAATCATCGTGGGAGAGCCGATCCACGTCGATCCACGTCTCAATAAAAAGGCGGCTCGCGAAGAACTGCTGGTAAAAGTACAAGAGACAATCGTTGCCCATCATCGCCCCGACACGTCGCTAACGCCCTCTACGGACTCTCCGCTGGTCGTTCCATCTTCGGTCCCTGAGCATCCGACCTCATGAGCGACGGCACTCTACGCATCATTCCTCTGGGCGGACTTGGTGAGATCGGGCTCAACCTGATGATAATCGAGTACTGCCCTGCTGGCTCAGAAGAGGTTACGGCCATTGCCGTAGACTGCGGCCTGATGTTTCCCGAGCAGCAGATGCTCGGGATCGATATTGTGATTCCTGACCTCAGCTACTTGCGCGAGAAGCAGCACCTCAAAGCAGTAGTGTTTACCCACGGACATGAGGACCACATCGGTGCGCTTCCCCATTTGCTCCGTGAGTTCAACGTGCCGGTGTATGGCACGCCGTTTACCTTAGGACTACTGCGGGATAAACTCGACGAGCATGACCTGCTCGACGAGACGGAACTGCATGAATTTCGTCCCCGTCAATCCTGGCAAGTTGGACCATTTACCATCGAGGGTATTCATGTCACTCATAGTATTGTCGATGCGGTCGCTTTGGCGATCACGACGCCCCTCGGGACCATTATCCATACTGGTGATTTCAAATTTGACCAAACACCGATTGATGGACGCCGCTCTGATCTGACCCGCTTGGCGGAGTGGGGCGAACGGGGCGTGCTCTTGCTCCTGTCCGACTCCACCAACGTGGAGCGCCCGGGAGCGACTCCCTCTGAACGTACGGTCACTCGCCCGATCGAGGATCTGATCAGGCATGCGAATGGGAAGGTGCTGGTAGCGACGTTCGCCTCTCACATCCATCGCATTCGTCAAGTCATCGAGCTCTCGCTTGCGCAAGGAAGATCAGTCAGTGTGGTCGGCAAGAGCCTGATCGGCAACCTTGAGATTGCTCGCGAGACCGGGCATATCAAGATTCCACCAGATGCCCTGATTGACGTAACCAAGGTGCCAGAGCGTGATCCGCGGACGGTCACACTCCTGACAACTGGTTCGCAGGGGGAGCCGCTTTCTGCTCTCTCACGCATCGCGGTCGATGATCATTCTCAGGTGAAGATCGCCTCTGGCGATAGGGTCATTCTGTCATCACGTGTCATTCCAGGAAACGAGCGGACCATCGCTCGACTGATCGATCACCTGTACCGACGTGGGGCTGAGGTTTATTACGAAGCCATCGCCTGCGTCCATGTTTCTGGCCATGCCTGCCAAGATGAGTTGCAACTCATGCTCAACCTCGTACGGCCGCGTTTCTTTGTGCCTATCCACGGCGAATACCGTTACCTGGTGCGTCACTGCCAACTTGCTCGTGAGGTGGGCCTTAATCCTGAGAATGTCTTTCTGTTGGAGAATGGGCAGACGCTCGAGATTGCTGAGGAAGGAGCGCGGGTGACCGCGCCAGTACACGCGGGACGTGTTTTTGTCGATGGCTTAGGAGGGATCGAAGAGGAAGTGCTCCGTGACCGACAGCATATGGCTGAAGACGGTTTAGTCGTTGCGATTCTCGGTATCGAACAACAGACTGGTGAATTACTGAGCGGGCCGGATCTGCTCTCGCGGGGATTCTTGCCTTCGACCAACGACGAGGGGTTTGGGGCAGCGAAAGAGGTCGTACGGACAACTCTTAGTGGGTTATCGCTCGAGGAACGTGCTGATACCGGGATGGTGAAGGAGAGGGTCCGTCAGGCCCTGCGTCGGTATTTTCGCCGGACCTTTGGACGGCGTCCGGTCGTCCTCCCATTTGTGATGGAGGTGTGAGTGGGGTATGATGATGGCGGTGATTGTGAGGAGGAGGGGTGGATATGGCGGCGGGGCGCAAGCCACAACCACAAGCGCAAGACCGAGCCTTCGGCGATGAAGTGATCGGGGTCGCGTGTGCGGCTCTGGCGGTCTTTCTCACCCTGGCGTTTTATTCGTACCGTTCTGGCGATGTCCAATTCAACCAGATGGGATTGATTGGGCATGTCCTGGCGGATCTCTTCTGTCCGATGCTGGGCAAGGCGTGCTATTTGCTCCCTGGCGCGCTGTTGTACGGAACGGCCGCTTTGCTGCGTCTTTTGCCGTTCCCCGCGCCGTTTTCTCAGCTGCTTTCCTTTCTGGCATTTACTCTTGCCGTGGCGACGTTCTTCGCGCTCTGGTATGAGGAACCCCGGGTCCATGTTGCCGATGCCGGAGGCTGGATTGGTGGATTTGTAGCATTCCACCTCCGCGCAGGACTGAGCCGGCGGGGCGCATACGTGGCGGTGTCTCCTCTGCTCTTAGTTTCGTTTATGGGAGTCACGCGCCTCTCTTTGCGGGGAGCCGGTGAGGGGCTCGCTGCGGGGCTGATGACCTTCCTCTCAGGTTGTTGGGCCGCGTTGCGGAACTCACTTCAATTCCTTCGGACTTTGCTTTGGCGTCGGTCGGCCATGCCAGAGCCCCTTCCGACCAAGTCTCGGATGTCTCGGAAAGAGGGAGGGACGAAGAGGATGCTCCCTCAAATCATTCCTCAGGACGATGAGGAGGAAGAGGAGCAACTGCCGCCAATCATTATCAGTCGGCCAACACCACCTCCTTCGGTACCAGTCAAGACTGGCCAAGAGAAGCGACTTGCGGCGAAACCTCCAATAGAGACCACGGGAAATGGAAAACCGTATACGTTGCCTCCTGTTTCTCTGCTTGATCCGCCTGTCCGGTTAGCGGTGAAGGTTGATGAGGATGCGCTCCATGCCAGTTCTCGCATCCTGGAAAGCAAGCTGGGGGACTTCGGGGTTGAAGGCAAAGTGGTGGCAGTCCGCCCTGGTCCAGTGATCACCACCTATGAATTTGAGCCCGCCCCTGGCGTGAAGGTGAATCGCGTAGTGGCGTTGGCTGATGATTTGCAAATGGCCTTGCGCGCCGTGTCGGTGCGCATTCTGGCCCCGATTCCGGGCAAAGCAGTGGTGGGTATCGAGGTATCAAACCCCCGACGTGAAAAGGTCTGCCTGCGGGAAATTCTCGACAGCTCAGGGTTCCAACAGTCTGAATCCCCCTTAACGCTGGCGCTGGGCAAAGACACTGTAGGTAACGCCATTGTCGCTGACCTAGCGCGTATGCCACACCTGTTGGTGGCAGGAGCAACTGGGACGGGCAAGTCCGTGTCACTGAACGTCATGATTATGAGTCTGCTCTACCGGGCTTCTCCTCGGGACGTGCGGTTCATCATGATTGATCCCAAAATGCTCGAACTATCGTTGTATGAAGAGTTGCCGCATCAGCTTTCCCACGTCATTACCAATCCTAAAGAGGTGGGGGCTGCCCTCCAAGAGGTGGTGCGGCGTATGGAGTACCGCTACAAATTGCTCAGAGATAAAGGGGTGCGAAATATCGCCGCCTACAACCGTCTGTTGGAAACTGGTCAAGCTGGCCCTAAGGGGGTCATCAAACTGACTGAGATTGTGCAAGAAGGCGAAGAAGATGACGACCCGCTTGCGCCGAAAGGAGCGACGGGCGATCAAGGGCTCAGTCACCAACGACTGCCCTATCTGATGGTGATCGTTGATGAGCTCGCGGACCTCATGTTAACGGTCGGGCGGGAAATCGAAGAGCCGATCACTCGGCTGGCACAGATGGGGCGCGCCGCTGGGATTCATCTGATTCTCGCCACGCAACGACCATCAGTCGATGTGATTACCGGGCTCATCAAGGCGAATTTTCCTGCGCGGGTTTCGTTCCAGGTTTCCTCGCGGGTTGATTCGCGCACAATTCTTGATGCCATTGGCGCTGAACGACTCCTAGGGGAAGGAGACATGCTGTTTTTACCTCCGGGGAGCGCCAAACCCCAACGCATCCATGGGGCCTATGTCTCCGAGCCGGAGATCCGCAAGGTCGCGAATCACATCAAGAAACAGGGCAAGCCGCTGTACGATAGCGAATTCATGGCGGCTTTGGAAAAAGCCCGCAGCGAGAAGAGTGGTGACGGTGGGATAGAAGAAGATGACTACGATGAAATGTATGAGCAGGCACGCGAGCTGGTGATGGAGAGCCGTCAGGCCTCGATCTCCTGGCTCCAGCGGCGCCTCCGCGTAGGCTACAACCGTGCCGCGCGTATGATCGAACGTATGGAGCGCGAAGGGCTGGTCGCGCCAGCAGCTGAAGCCGGCAAACCGCGTGAAGTGCTGGTGCAGGCGGGACGAAGAGAGTGAGAAAGTATTTAGTAGTCAGTAGTCAGCGGAGGGAACGAGAGGAGCGTGCTCTTTTTCTTTTCGAGGTGTGTTTATACTGAGTGCTATGAAAATACTTTCCGCTCGTTTCCTTTTCGTTCTTTTTGTTCTGTATACTGGCTACTGGCCACTGACTACTGACGACTTTGCTCAAGCTGCTGCCGTTGAGGAAATAGTTAAAAAATTGCAGGCTCGTTATGACTCCACCGCTGGCTTCCGCGCCGATTTTACTCAGGAG
>CAZAYE010000072.1:0-9719 GCA_964489255.1 uncultured Enterobacteriaceae bacterium | reverse complement strand
TTCTTAACCTCTGCCGCATGCACAAGCGAGCTCAGCGTAATGGCCGGGTTCTGGAAGAGCATAACGGAATATTGGCATCTCCAGAATGGACTGGAGCGAACCTTCAACCATCGCCGGAAGTGCTTTATGCAACACGCGAGGCACACCGCGTTCTCTTAGCCGCTCTGGACACGTTGCCGGCGGAACAACAACGGGCTATCCGCCTCCATTATCTGGACGGGTTGCCACTCGCTGAGATTGCTCTACTGGTCGGTGTCCCCGTAGGCGCAGTGAAAGTCCGGTTGCACCGTGCCCGAACCCGATTGCGATCAGCTTTAGCCGGAGAAGCCCCTAGAGCCCTAGAACCGATCCCGCGCATAGAGGAGATTCTTATGATCGACGTAACGACACAAGAGGCTGTGACCGGAAGCGAGGGAGGACTACGACTGCCTGTGGTAGCAACGCGAGACATTATCGTATTCCCTCACATAGTTGTCCCGCTCTTCATAGGTCGGTGGAAATCCCGCAGGGCGATAGAAGAGGCGGCAGCAGCGAACAAACTCCTCTTTCTGACGGCTCAGCGCGACGCCAAGATCAACGATCCCACCAGCAGAGATATCTATGAAGTTGGCACCATTGCTACGGTTGCGCAGCTTCTGCATCTGCCTGACGGAACGATGAAAGTCGCGGTCGAAGGTCAGCGACGAGGACGTGTTTTGCGTTATCTCGACCAGACAGATTTTCTCGCTGCGGAGATAGAAGAAATAGAGGAAAGCTGGGAACGTACGCAGGAAATTGCCGCACTCATGGTGCATGTGAAAACCGTCTTTCAGGCATACAACGTGAGCAAAGAGGCAGTGCCATTTCCGGCACTTGGGGCAATTGTCGCTACTGATGATGCGGCACGCTTGGCAGACACAATCAGCAGTCATCTTCAGGTTGGGCTGGAGGAAAAACAGCAGCTCCTCGAGACCTTTGCTCCGGTCGAGCGGCTGCGGAAGATTCGGAAGCACATGTCATCAAAGCTAAAATTTCCAGGAATACAGATTCTGGAGACAAGGGAACAAGCCAGTGTTCACACGGAAGAACGGGCAACTGCGCAAGAGATCGTCAACATTATCCAGTCGTATATAAAGGCTTGGTCGAAGCGTGATATCGATCGCATCTTGGCAGCGGTAACCGAAGATTTCGTGCTTGATGACCGCCCTATGACTATGACAGTCTTAGTGGAAGGAAAGATACAGTTCCAAGAGTATTTGACCAGGCTTTTCGCTGCCTTTCCGGATCTCCAATTCATCACCGCGGCCCCAATCGCGGCGGAAGGAAAGGCATGGGTGGAGTGGGGTCTGAGCGGGACCCATCAAGGACCCTACCTCAATCTATCACCGACCGGTAAACAGATTGCGGTTAGAGGTGCAGCGGTATTGGAGGTACGAGACGGCCAGGTGGCACAGGTACGACTGTACTGGGACAGTGGCAGTGTTTTGCGGCAGTTGGGGGTGCTGGCTTAAAGCAGAAAACGTAAAGCGTAAAACGTAAGCAGGAAACTGAAGAAGTACTCGTTACGTTTTACATTTTCATTCCGAGAATGCACCCCTTTTCTCTGCAACTCCCACCGCCGCCCGGTGACGGGCAAGCTCGGCCTGGACGTCACTCCGGCGCTCACGGGTCAGGAAAAATTTTCCGTATCGTCTATAATACCAAGCCATGCCACCGCCTGAACGCACCCCGCGGCAACGCATTATGGATTTGCTCACGATCAGTCCCATGTCGTCCCGCCGACTCGCGGAGGTTGTCGGGATTACAGAGAGACAGGTCGAAGAACATCTGCAGCATATCGCGAAGTCCATAGCGCGAGAGCACTCAGCCCGCTTCAGAGTGGAGCCCTCCGAGTGCCAAGACTGTGGCTTCGTCTTTCGTGATCGCAGCCGACTGACACGTCCAAGCCGTTGTCCTCGGTGTCGCAATGAAACTATCACCGTCCCACGGTACTGCATTGAACGCCGCGTAGTGAGGCAGAAATGAAGCAGGTATGACCGTCATCTACCAAAGTCTCAACTTAGGAAAGCGAACCAGACTTCGTTCGGCCAAATGCCGTAGACAATTCTCTCCGCCCATCAACCGCAGCGCTGGCGATCTCTTGACCGAGTCGCACGCGCTCACTTGCTGAGAGACCTGGTCGCCAGTACTGCTCAGCCGCCGCAATGAACGGGCGTAACCCTTGGCGGTTAGCAATTTGGATCGACAGGCCAGGTCGAGCATTGAGTTCTAGCACACATGGCCCAATTCCAGCATCCAAAGCGAGGTCCACTCCTAGATAACCCAGGGCTACCGCGTCAGCGCAACGCGCTGCAGTATTAAGGACATCTTTCCACTGCGGGATACGCACACCGCCGAGAGGCATGTCAGTGTCCGGGTGTACAGTCAGCCACTGTTTGCCAACCACCGCGGCCGTCGTTACTCCGGTGGTGAGATCGATACCTACGCCGATGCCCCCTAGGTGCAAATTGGCGCGTCCTTTGGAAGCGACAGTCGCCAACCGCAGCATCGCCATTAACGGAATACCGCGAAATACAATCACCCGTATGTCAGGTAACCCTTGAAAACTGAGGGACGCAATCGTCGGGTGAGCACGAAGACGACGCTCGACCAGGGCTTCATCGTAGCGTTGGTTCAACGAAAACACTCCACCGAGGATATCTGACAGATGACTCTCGAGATCGCGAGCCTGCAGGTGATTCCCGCTTGCAGTCACAAAGGCATTGCCCTGTCGCCCAGTCACGATCACTACCCCTTCCCCGCCAGCCCCTTGGGCCGGTTTGATAACAAACTCTTGCCAAGCTTGGGCGTGCGAGACAAATTGGGTGATATCCCGCTGCAAGCGATACACCTGCAGGGTTTCCACTACTGGCAACCTCAGGGCACTGAGCGCCGTCTTCGTCTTTAACTTATGGTCTACAATCTGAAATAGAAAGCGCGGATTGTAACGCGCCAGAAGGTCGTGGTTGCGCCGATTGAGGCCCAAGAGTTCGCGAGACAAAATCCGGAGGGAGCGGAGCATTTATGAGCACTCAGTTATTAGCTTTCAGCGATCAGCAAAACAAAGGCACGATGTAAAACGTCAGGCAAAACAATCACTCACCGGCCGGCTTGACGCTTCACAAGGCTCCCTTCTTCTGGGCCTGCGTTGGTTTGGCTGACAGCTGACGGCTGACCGCTGCCGGCTTCCGGCCGCACCAAATCATAAAAACGCAGGTACTCGACCAACCTGAGCCCGCGCCAGCGACCGAGGAGTAACTCGATACCGATCACTGCAAAAAGAATTTCAGGAAAAGTCAGCACGAGAGGTTTAAGGCCAGTATTCTCAATGCCTACATAAGAGCAGGTGGCCACTAGCAGCGTACTCAATGTCAGTCGCAGGGCCTCGCCCGTCCCTCGCTCCAGTTGCGTGTTGGTAAAACTCTCGATGAGGTTCGCCATAATGACCATAGGAAAGATACTGGCGTGGAGCAACGCGCCGATGCCCAACATCGCTCCGAGCACTGTCAACCCTGCCATACTGACCGCGACTACGGCAATCAGAATCGCTATCCGAGACACCAAGTGCAGGCGCAGGCGCTGTAAGGCTAGGCGCAAGCCACTCCCCAGACCAACAATGATCAGGAAAACAATGAGTCCCCATCCGAAACCAGTGGTTAGAAATGCCAGTGATAAGAGCATCGGTGAGAAAGTGCCAAAGGTTTCCAGACCGATGACATTGCGAATGATGAGCAAGAAAAACGCAATGAGCGGCAGAACCAGAATCAAATTAAGAGACGGCAGCGGTACGTGGGCTTGCACTGCCAGAGCCCACAGATGCACGAGCCCGCTCCGCCACCAGCTCAAGTCCTTGAGCGTTTCGGCATTGAGCATAACAGCCGGCACTCCCGAGCGGACAGCGGCCTCAGCCAAAGGAACCCCATCGTGCACCCGAGCACGAGCGATCTCCCAGAGGCGAATCACATTCGGTTGTTGCTGCAGCAAAACAACCTCTATCGGGCTCAGCAGGCGTAATAACACCGCGCCCAGTACTTTTCCCACTGACCAAGAAAAGCCACCGGCAACGACAACGTGCAAATCAGCGAATTTCACTCCCAGCTCTCCCTGCTTGAGGAGCGCGTACAATCCGGTCGTATCCGCGGCGTTGATGAGTAGGAGATTAGCCTCACGGATCAGCGTGAGATTGTTACTCACCAGGGATTGGAGATAATGCTCACGAAAATAATTCGACTCAAAGTCCGCGCTTAAAAGCGCAATATTGATTTGCGCCTCTTGAGCCGCGGCGAGGATCTGATCCGCTACGCCTTGCGGAATCGCTTCGTCGTTAATCAGCACCACACTCGCAAGCGGTCGATCGACATAGGCTGCTACGGTATGAATATGTTCGCTCTCAGATTGGAGGCCAGGCTTTTTTTTCTCTTGAGCGTACGCAGCCGGCTGGTCCGTAGCGAATACCGCGGTGCGCGTGGTTTGGCGAATGAAAAACGTGTACTCGACCGGTACTCGTCGGGTATGAATCAGTAAAGGAAGATCGTTACGATAGAGGGCAAGGTAGGTATTGGGCAGCCAGGCAAAATAGCCTCCGCTAGGGTCCATCGGCACCCAGGTGTCCCCGACCAACGCTTCCGTCCAGGAAATCGTGGTGCGCTTCTGTGCGGTGTCGCCGACTCGAATCCCACCGACCACACGGGCTGGGATGCCAGCAGCCCGCAGTAAAGCCACCAAGGCCCGGGTCTTGCCAAAGCGGCCACCATGTTCAGCTTTCAGCACCGAGAGGGCGTCGCTCTTCTCGTTGCCAGTCTTCGGCGTTGGCAATGCAGCAACATGTTGATAGAGCACCCACATCGCTTGATCAACCCGTTTGCTCCCTTGGACGAGACGCTGTGCACGGGCGTGCACCTGAGGGGTGTCGCTCTGAATCAACGCTGAAGGCAAAAGGTACTGTCTGAGCCCAGAAGGAATCGTTGTGAGCGGAAAAGGCGCGACCGGTAACCTGGTACGTGCATCCGCGATTTGCACCGTATACTCATAGGTAATCTGCCGCTTGGCCTTGCTTGTGCCTGTCACCAGCCAGTGTCCCCACAAGTTCAAACCGTCAGCTTCTTCACGGTAGCTCACCCCTTCAGCAGTCGTGCGACGAGCAATCACACTCTGGCGACCATCAGACAAGGGCAGCAACATCTGCACATGGGTTCCTGGCGGTGCGGCGGTCAGCGTCATGGAGACCGCAACCTTCCAGTAGGCCGTCGCGAGATGGGACGGGGAGGTTGTCCCATTGCGGGAGTCAGTAGCCGTTAAAGCCTCATCGCTGCTAAAGACTGGTTCCTCATCCTGAGCGAAGCTCGCAGAGACTAGCGAGAGGACAAGGCAGAAACACAGAAGGCGACGTTGCATAACAAGCAGCTACAACACATTCCAAGAGCACCCTTCGACAAGCTCAGGGTGACCGGGTCGATATGCGAAAGTCCTTTTAAGAACCGTTCGTGCTGAGCCTGTCGAAGCGCGTGTCTAGCAGAGGTCAGCGACCCATACCATTAACCATTAGCATGCCGCGGCCAAGGGTGCAGCCAGGCCGGCGGTGTACAGCCGTTCTTCCAAAAAGCGTCCTACCAGCTCGTGATACTGCTCAGCACTACTCAGCTCTTTCATCCCCAGACGTAACGCTTTGCAAGGACCAAAGGCACGCGCATACCAATCAATCATCTTACGAAACTGGAGACAGGCCACGTACTCACCGCGCAAGGCGACGGCCCGGAGAAAATGGCGCGTCATGAACCCCACCTGCTCCTCCAGAGTAGGCGCAGGCGGTGGTGGACCTCCAGCCAGAGCGGCGCGGATTTCATGGAACACCCAAGGGTTCGCTAGCGCGCCACGGCCGATCACCAATCCTGCGCAACCCGTCTCGTCTAACATTCGTTTGGCCGCCTGGGGGCTGCAAATATCGCCGTTGCCGAAGACTGGTATCGAGCGTACCGACTGCACTACAGCGCGAATCCCCTCCAGGTTTACCGATCCACCGAACGCCCCCTTACGAGTGCGGCCATGAATAGTCAGCGCAGCGACTCCAGCGTCTTCCAGGAGCGGAGCCAAGTGGACGGCATCGAGTTGCGAGTCATCCCATCCCAACCGTGTTTTCACTGTCACTGGAATTTTGACCGCTTGTGTGACCATGCGGACGAGCTTTACGGTCTTTTCCAGGTCACGCAGCAGCGCCGCACCCGCGCCGCGCTGCACCACTTTCTCAACTGGACAACCCATATTGAGGTCAATCACCGCCGTGCCTGTTTCTTCGAGCCACTGCGCAGCCTCACAGATCTCCTCGGCTACCGCACCGAACAGTTGCACAGCCAAGGGGCTATCGGTCGGACAGGTCTCCACCAATTCCAGTGCTTTCCGCTGTTGTTCTAACAGCGAGCGCGCGTGCACAAGTTCCGTTGACGCTAAGCCGAACCCACCGACCTCACGCATACAGAGGCGAAATGGCAGATTGGTGTAGCCGGCCAGAGGGGCTAACAGGAGGTTAGAGGTCAGAGAAAGAGAGCCAGTGTGGAAGTGATTCATCATGTAGGAAGTTCAGCGCTTGGATTTGCGGCTGGTAAGACCCGCTAAAACAGCGCGGTGAAGTGGTTCGCTCACCTGTACAGCTAACATTTTCGTGCAAGTTTTGTTCAAGTACCGATCGACATCGACAGAGGAGTGAACATATCGGCTTTAGTTCCTTGTGCGCCTTAACAGCTCGACCGCCACGTCTAAGGTAGTCTTGAGGACCGGAGAGATTTCGCGGACTTCACGTAAAGCTTGAACAGTGAGCACAAGGCACGCTGCTGTCAATATCGCTTGCAGTACGAGCATGGCTCCTAGGATTTGATGTTCGGTCATTCGATCCCTCCTGCAGACCTGTTAGAAACAGTCTATTCTTTGGAGGTATAACCCAAAAGTGTGGAAATAGCGGACAGGACAGACAACCGTACAAAGCAAAATCAAGATCCCGATCTATACCAACCCCTGCTCTCTAGTACCCAATCTATCGTCTATCTCCTATCAAACTGCGCGGCCAACTGCTGGACTGGCAACCGCACCATGGTTGGCCGGCCATGAGGACAGACAAAAGGAGACCGACAGGCAAGCAACGAGGTCACTAACGCTTTCATGGCTTCGGGACCCAGAGTCTGCCCCGCCTTCACTGATTTCACTTTACATGCTACCCGAGCGGCGAGGTCTTCGAGCTTGGCCTCAATCGAATTGTCCGAGCGACTCTCGGCCCGCGCTTGCGCTAGTTCGACGATGAGATCAGGCGTGTCTGCCGGCCGGAAATACGGCGGGGTTGCCTGTACATGGTAGGTATTGCCTCCGAACGGTCGGATGTCAAACCCTAACGTAGTCAGATACTCCTGTACCTCTTCCAAAGCCGCACGCGCAGTTGGCGCCAACTCGAATGTGAGCGGAAGGAGAAGCGATTGTGACTCACCTCGCCGACTGCGAAGAGTTGCCAGCACTTGTTCGAATATCACACGTTCGTGGGCGGCGTGTTGATCGATCACCCAAAGTTCTCCCTCAACTTCTACCAGGACAAATAAATCATGACTCTGACCAACCACGCGGAACTCTGTCCCGTCAGGTCGCCGCCAGAGCACGGGTTGCGAGGTTGCGCCTCCTGGCGCAGGCGTCATAGCTGCAGATGCCAATGGCGTCTGTGCGGCTGGCTTTGGTATGAGACGCAGGGGTGGCTCTGGTCGTGTCGGATCAGTTCTGCGCCGGAGCGGAAAATCCGCGGGATCGGGAATAGGGATGTCATTCCCTAAAGCCACCGAGACCGTCGCCGCCGGCGACAACGCAACCGTCCTGAAGAGGTTGGCCTGATCGAGAGCAGTACGAACGCCCTGTACTAAGACATGGAGTACCGCTCGCTCGTCCTGAAACTTCACTTCACGTTTAGTGGGATGCACATTCACATCAACAGTCTGCGGTGGAACCGTGAGAAACACGATGCCCAAGGGAAAGCGACCGGCCGGCAACAGTTCACCGTATCCTCGGCTCAAAGCGAAAGAAAGCGGCTGGCTCTTCACCAACCGCCGGTTGACGAAGAAATACTGCGCCGTTCGGGTATTTCTATGGCGATCTGGCGGGCCGATGAGGCCTCTCAAGCCGATCCCACTGTCTGTCAGAGCTTCGTCCGCGTTCGCTAGGGAAATCAGCCCCTCTGCCCAGCCCTTTCCTAACACCGCCCGAACCCGCGCTGCGAGAGTGTCCTGCGGCAGAGCATCGAAGACCACCCGTTGATCCCAAGTAAAAAGAAAGCGGATCTCAGGCCGTGACAAAGCGAGCCCGATCATCACTTCTTCGATCTGATTGCCTTCGGCCGTCGGCGATTTCAGAAACGCGCGGCGGGGAGGCGTATTGAAGAAGAGATGTCGCACGGTCACCGTTGTCCCAGGTGGCGCAGCAGCCGGCACCAGGTCAGCCGGAGTGCCACCAGTAACTTTGACCTGGACTCCTTCTACTGCCTCAGGCACCCGGGTCAGCAGTTCCAGATGGGCAACCGCAGCAATGCTGGCCAACCCTTCACCCCGAAACCCTAAGGTCGAAAGGGTGAACAACTCAGCACTACTGGTGAGCTTACTCGTGGCGTGACGTTGGACGGCGAGTTGGGCATCCTCGGGACTCATCCCCTCGCCGTCGTCTTGCACAACGATCTCGTTGATCCCACCACCGGCGATACTCACACTGATTGTGCGAGCGCCAGCATCGATGGCGTTCTCCACCAGTTCTTTGACCACCGAAGCCGGTCGCTCGATGACTTCGCCGGCCCGGATTTGTGAGATGGTCTGTGAATCAAGCAGGTGAATGCGACCCATAAGCAAATTCGAAATGTGGATTGCGGAATGCAGAATATAAAAAGGGCACAGCAGAAACAACAAAACAGAGCATAATAGATTCTCGGTCCGTCCCTTAGATTAAGAGTTACGCACATTGCGGAAGAGACCGAGCTGGGCCGGGTTTTCTGACAGCGCGGTTCTCACTTTAGTGGCACGGGTACGCTTGGACGGCCGAACCACTTCCACGCCGCGTTCCTCCAAGTCTTTGAGGATTTCTTCGGCTCGGTCGGTGACCACACGCGGCAACCCTGCCAACTTCGCCACATGGATGCCGTACGAGTCATCGGCGGCCCCGGGAATCACCTTGTACAAAAAGATCACCTCACCTTTCCACTCACGCACGGCGAAAGTACGGTTCTCGACCCCGGGCAGAAGCCGCTGCAACTCGGTCAATTCATGGAAGTGCGTGGCGAAGAGCGTGCGCGGTCGCGGTCCTTCTGGATCAACCAGAAACTCGATAATTGCTCGCGCGATGGACAATCCGTCCGCGGTAGAGGTTCCCCGACCGATTTCATCAAGCAGCAAGAGGCTGCGCGGCGTGGCATAGTTGAGAATCTGGGCGGTCTCGATCATCTCTACCGCAAAAGTACTTTCCCCCAGAGCGAGATTATCCGACGCGCCAATGCGAGTGAAAATGCGGTCCACGATGCCAATGCGGGCGTGCTGGGCCGGGACGAATGAGCCGATCTGCGCCAGCAGGACGATCAGCGCGGCCTGGCGCAAGTAGACTGATTTCCCGCTCATGTTCGGCGCGGTCAGCAAGAGGAGTTGATGGACGTCTCGATCCAGCCGGACGTCGTTCTCGACAAACTTACTGCGGCCCAG
>CAZAYE010000071.1:0-9724 GCA_964489255.1 uncultured Enterobacteriaceae bacterium | reverse complement strand
ATTTGGCGGTACAGCAGTGTAATCATAATGATTCATGGCCGCAGAAGATGAGTTGCTCTATGCCCCTCTAGTGCTCAGCGAAGCCTGGTGGGGAGGTGACACCACCATCGAGCGCGCCCGCTTTCAGGGGACTGTCTGGGTTGATGACACTCTTGCCCAGCCGCTGGCTGATACGTTGCACCAGGTAAAACATCTGGGGAGCGGGGCGGCTCGGGGCCTGGGGCAGGTGGAATGCGTGCCAGAGACCACAAGCAGCGACCAGGAAACGCGTACCCAGGCGGTCAGACAACGCCTTGCACATTTCAACACCACCTTACAGGAGAGATGGGAGTTGGTACGAGGGCTCTGCGACGGTGAACCTCGCCCGTGCCCTCACATCTTCACCGTCAACCTCCGTGCCGACGCCATTCTGAAAGAGCACGGCTGGTTGCCCACAACGGTGGTGACGGCCCAGATGCTCCACGATGCCACCGGAGTGGCTGATTCCAGTCTCAGATTGCTGCGCGCGTATACGAGTTACGACTATCGGGGAGGCTGGAACACCGGGCAGAGGCTGCCCAAGGACACTGAGTTGGTGACCAAGTTGGGGAGTGTCTTTGTCTTCCGAACGGACGACATCGAACGCTGGAACGGCCCTCTGGCAGAGCTAGAGGTGAACGGTCTCGGCGAGCGGACAGCAGAAGGGTTTGGGGAAGTGTGCATCTGCGACGCCTTTCACGTGGCAGGGAGGGAACCAAAGTGAGTGAAGTGGACACGCAAACGCGAGAAGAGATCGAGGTGCAACGCGAGTTGCTCCTCAGGTACGGGATTGAACAGCACGTGAGTACGCTCATCAAAAAGGGCGCTGAGGCCGTGCGTACCTTGCGACCGCAGTCAGGGCAACAGAGCCCGATGGAGGAGAGCCAACTCCGCAACCTGCTCAACGTGGCTCTGGAGACCTCGAGCGTCGACGTCATCACCAATTTCATTCGCTATCAGATCGGGCGATCTCCAAACATCTGGGGGAGTAAGGAGAAGGATTTTGGCCCCACCCTGATACGCGACATCGAAACCGGGAACGTACTGAAAGCCGCTGAGCAGATCACCGAGGACATGCGTGGGCAAGTGAGCGCAGAACACCTAGGCGATGTATCCCAGCGCGCCTACCTGCGCTTGACCCGCCTCTATCTGGGCTATGCAATGCGCGTCTTCTACTACTGCAAGAAACGCGAAGAGGCAAAAGATCCACAGGCATGGGAAAACCTCTTCCGGTCTGAGAAGGGAGGAGACAGTGCTGCTTGAGTCATTCCAGAACCGGCTTGTCTGCACAGGAGAACTGGTCTGTCGCACAGCCGTGCGCATAGGTGCTGGCAGGTCCAGCGAACCACTCGGGACTGACCTGCCGGTCATCAAAGATGCCCAAGGCACGCCTTTCATTCCAGGCTCTAGCCTGAAGGGTATCCTGCGCTCACGTCTCGAGAGTTTTGTCAGAGCTGTGAATGACAGCCCTCAGGTGGCTTGCATCCCTGTGGGGAACGACGCCGACCGGTGCATTAGCAGTATTGAGGACATGACCGACCAGGAGATTGAGGCCCAGACCTGCCTCATCTGCAGGGTGTTCGGCTCCCCCTGGCTGGCCTCCAAGGTCCAGGTGCGCGATGCCCTGCTGGGAGGGCTATGGTTTGGGCAGTACCAGGTGCGCGATGGGGTGGCTATCAACCGTGATACCCAGACCGCGGAAGCTAGGCTGAAATACGACTATGAAGTGGTGCCGGTACAGACACGTTTTGACTTCGCCCTGGTTGCTGAGAACCTTACGGAGGCGCAGATCGGTATGCTCTTCATGGGCCTACGCCCCTTCGAGCGTGGGGAGATTGGCATCGGTGGCTTTCGCAGTCGCGGCCTGGGGGCCGTACAAATTCGCTGGCGGGAACGGAAACTCTTTGAGGTCAATGGAGACCCGGAGCGGCTGTTTGGATTCCTCGATGACCGCCCCGAGGTCTGGAAGCTTCTCTCAGACGAAGAGATACGCCAGACATATATGCCGAAATTCCGCGACGAATTACGCAATTTGTCTCGCCCTGGAGGAACACCCAATGCATAAGCGACTCCTCAATGAGGCGATCATTGACGTGACGATCGAGCCGCATGGTCCCATCCTCATCAAGGCTGGTGAGAAAGGCGCTGATCCGACCCTGCCAGATATGGAGTTCGTGCGCACCAACGGTAAGCCCTACCTGCCAGGCAGTAGCTTGAAGGGCGTCATCCGCTCCCACTGCGAGCGGTTAGCGCGCACTGTGGGAGGAGACGTGCTCTCCTGCGATCCACTGGATACGCGCCACTCATGTGGGGCTCGCTTACAAGGACGGAGACTCACCACCGCCGAAATCCATGCCAGGTCCTGCTTTGCCTGCCGCCTCTTCGGCAATACGGCCCTCGCCAGTCGTTTCCACATCACCGACGCGATGCCGCTGGAGGGCACGGAGCCGCAGACAGAGGAGCGCAATGGCGTGGCCATTGACCGCGTCTTTGGCTCAGTGGCTGTGGGACCATTTAATTACGAGACGATGACCGTAGGGACGTTTCACACCACTATGGTTGTCCGTAACTTCGGGTTGGCACAGTTGGGGCTACTAGCCCTGGCCTTCCGTGACATCCAGCAAGGGCGGGTACGTCTGGGTTTTGGTAAATCACGTGGGCTGGGTACTGTCACGTTCACAGTGCATCCCGTACTTCTCCGCTATCCCACATGTGTGATCGAGGAGGGTGGCCTCCAGCTGCTGGGAGCCGAGCGTGTTGCCGACACCCGTGCCGTGCCTGGCATGGGTATGTTCCCGGACACCGACGGATACGACTGTGCCCCCGACGACGTGGTTCCCCTCCCCGACGGGGTCGCCTATGTCACCAACGACTGGGAGGAACCGGAGCTTTACTTGCGCGAAGAAGGACAGATCACCGTATTCTGGCGTGCCTGCGTCGGACGCTGGAGGGAGGAGGTGGCACGATGGCCACAGCGACAGCGCCAGGGTTCGTAGCCTGTTGTACCATGCCGGATGCTGCCGCCATGGCCCGGGCGGTTGGCACCCTGTTTGGCAATGTTGGCTATGTCGTAATCGCCACAGTCAACGATATGCAGTTCCAGTGGTTGAGGCAGGTAGACCTTGCAGTGGCCCTGCCAGCATGCGAGGAAGGCAGGGTCTTCTCCCATGCCGCTGAACTCCGATGGCGACGCACGGCTAAGGGTGATTTCGCAGCCTTGTTGCTGACCGAGGACGAACGGTGCGTGCCCTCTACATGGGAGCGCGTGTGTACCGGCTGGTCTGCATACAGTGCTGAGGAACAGATGCGTCTGTGGGGCGAGCGTCAGCCAGATTGGGCCCACTGGATCGAGGTGCGTATCCCCAGGGCACTCGTCTATCCAGTCGTCAGGACAACAGGCGCCGTGCACATCAGTTGGGTCGAATATCGTGACAACCAGGGCACCCCTCGCCTCATCCGCTTCAAGGAGGTACGGTAATGGAACGGTTTGATCCACGAGACCGCCCCAGGGGCGGGCCTCCCGCTGCGAAGCCGTATGCATTCGTGCCTATCCCGGCAGGCGATCCACGCCGAGAGCGTCCGGCAGGTCACCAACAGTACAATGGCAATCTCTTGACAGGTACGCTGGAGGGCATAATCACGGCACGGTCCCCAGTGCATGTAGCGTCGGGGCAGATCGAATTGACCGGGAAACGCCCTTCGCTGGTCAAGGCCCACTTCCGTCGGAATGGCCGACTGACCATCCCTGGCTCCTCGTTGAAGGGAGCAATCCGGAGTATCGTTGAGGCCATCTCCAATCCTCCCTCCTGCCTCCGCGTCACCCGGGCTCGCTTTGCTGAGCAACCGGCGCAGGTGCGGGCGTGCAACCGCAAAGAGAGTCTCTGCGTTGCTTGTCAAATGTTTGGTGCCATGGGTTATCTCGGACAGGTCCACTTCCACGATGCGATCCTCGATGGGGGCGAGTCGACTATCATCCTCACGCCGTCGCTCTTCGCCCCGCGTACGCGCGAGCGGGCCTATATTGCGAACGGCCAAGTCAGGGGACGGAAGTTCTATAGCCATGGGGAGCTAGCACGTGGCAATGTACCCATCGAAGTCTGCCCACCCGGCTCGCGATTTCGTTTCCGGGTAGACTTTGAGAACCTGAGTGATCCCCAACTCAGCTTGTTGCTGATCGCGCTTGGTCAAGGGACACCTACGCTCTATCCCAAACTGGGTGGAGCGAAACCTGCCTGTTGTGGTTCCGTGGAAATGCACATTACGGGCTTTACTGCCATCTCTGCCCGCGAGGCGGCTTTAGACTATGATGCTACTCCCAGCCCAGTCGACATTACCATGGTCATTGGAGCCACGCGCCTAGTCAATCGGGACGCCCTGAATCGCTTGGCAACCATTCTGATATATCCAGGAGAGGGAACCTGTCCGCCGGGGAGCTATTAATGCCTACTCACGTGTCTCTGGAACGCTTTACTGATCGCAACCGTCCAATTGAGGATTTTCGGGCGCGTCTACAGTGGAATCCTAGCATACTTGCCCGCCACGTCATATATCGTGGCGAAGGTGGTACTGGCAAGACAGTGTTCCGGAACTTTGTTGCTCAGAGAATTTGTGCTTCTGAAGAAGTGGGAGTGCCTTATGCCGTTGTTGATTTCGAGGAACCGTACGACAGAGGACCTGCACCAGCATGTCAGACCATCCGACGGCAGCTTGGACAGGCAAGTATTCCCTTTGTGAATTTTGACATGGTGTGGGCTAGGTATTTGGAGGAAACCTTGGGGAAGCGTTTTAACCCCCACGAAGCTCCTGGATGGATGGGCCGAGCAGTAGAAATTGCTGGGCTCTTAACACCTGTTCCCGTAGGCATCATAACCTCGGCTGTGGGCTGGCTATACCAGAAGGGCTCTGAGAGGATGGGAAGCAGATGGGATTGGTTTCGGAGCAGATGGGGAACGGAGTGGATTTCACGGTTGCAGAATATGCGGATTGGCGACTTGATAGAAATCCTCCCTGCGGCTCTGGCGGCAGATATCGAAATGGCTATGCAAGAACCGGAAAATCGGGGTGCCAATAGCCAGTGGCGCATTGCCATTTTCTTTGATGGATACGAGTGGCTTGAGCAAGCAGGTGTCAAGGATAACTTTATCAAAGCTCTCTGCAAGGAACTGAGATCTGCCCTAATCGTTCTCTGTGGACGCAATCCAATTCGAGAGACAATGGAGGGGTTAGACCATTATCCTACCTTTGAAAATTTTTCCTCGGAGGATGCAGATGAATATTTGAGTAAGCGTGGGATCGTCGTGCCGGCTCTGCGAGCACACCTTGTACGAGTTACCGAAGGTTTCCCCTATTATTTGGCCCTTGCGGCTGACTGGTGTGAAAGATTTAAAGCACAAAAGCATGCTGAGCCTGGTGTGGCTGATCTAGGAGATATGGAACTAGGCTCCCTGGAAGAGGATCTAGTCGAGCGCTTGCTACGCGAGGTACCTCCCGCAGACCGCTATGCAGTATCGTTGGCCACGATGCCCCGCTGGTTTGACCAAAAGATTTTATCCTTGCTCTTAGCAGAACCTGCAAGAGCGTCTTACCTATTCAGTATGGTAACGCGATTTTCCTTCTGTGAGCCGCATGCCGAGCATAGTGGTGTGTCCGTAATACGCCCTACTACCCGACGGTTATTGTACATGGAAGCACAGAAACTTCCTCAGTGGCCAGAGTGGAATCTGCGCTTGAGCAAGTACCATACTGAATGCGAAAGCGCCGTAGACGACGAAGCTCTCAGGTTTAGGCATCGCTTAGAGGGTGTCTACCATGCCCTTGTGGCTAATGGACCGGTGGGATGGCCGCTCTTCGTCAATACGTTTGAAACGGCCCAAGCGCGCCATCATATTGCCCGATGTCACGCACTCGTGGACACGGCATATGATGCGGTTCCCGAAGACAGGAGGGTGAGCTTCTATGAGGCGGAGGTGTTATTGCTGGAAGATAGACTTCCGGAAGCGGCAGAGAAGTTCGAATCTTTGCTCCGAGAGCCGCTGGACGAATTGGAGATGCAAGCCAAGATTTTGAACTGCTTTGGCGAGGTATGTCTCAAACAAGGCATTTACGAGGACGCACTCAAAGCGTTCGACGACAGCCTCTCCATCTATGCAGCGCTCGACATTCCCCACGAAGCTTGGCTTGTCCATAACAATAAAGGGAATGTGCACGCCGCGCGCGGCGAGTGGGAAGATGCAGTTAAGGCGTATGGTGAGAGCCTCGATTTATGTCAACGTGCATCACCTCACGATATTCAAGGGGAAGTAGCTACACTGAATAGCCTAGGTGACGCTTTACGTGAGCAAGCATTGGAAGAGAAATTCAAGCCAATCCCCGGACAGATTCGGAAGGTACGAGGCAGTGATGTCTGGCTTATGTTTCAGGAAGCCCTAAAAATTGCCTCTCGGGAGGACTTGAGAGACTGTCAAGCCCTGTCTCTGCGTAACATGGCCCGTTTCTGTCTGGCCTGGCCTGGGAAAAGGCAAAACGAACGAGCGATTGAGTATTTCCAGCAGTCCTTGGTTTATAGCTGGTTATCGGGCGATTCTTATCGAACTGCTGAGGTGCTTCTGGATCTCGTCTCGCTTTGGCGTGTGAAGGACCGACAGCGGGCAAGGAAATGTGCTGAAACCGCGCAACAGCTTTTTACGAGTCTTGGTGACCGCCGAGGGGAAGAGGAAGCGCGCGCGGCACTGCAAGACCTGAGTTCCCCTTTGAACGGGAGTGATGTCGATGAGTAACTCCAAAGCATCTCTGCAGGTGGCCAAGACTATTGCTCTCACACTAGTTAACCGCGATACCGACATTAACGAACTGGCCAAGGTCGCTGCCTACCTACGCACCCACCTTGATGGGACACAGTTCTTCCGGCTCCTGGAGACCATGGTGAAAGAGAAGGATAGTCGGTACCTGGTTCGTACCGGGCGGACGCTTGATTACTACCGTGACATCCAGGACGTCTGCCAGCAGCACCTTGAGGCATACCGCAACGCAAAAGATGGGAAGGCGCAGGAGATGGCAGAGATTCTTGGTTGGGCCGTGCGGCTTATGCGCTATTATAAGGGATCAGGGGTGCCACTATCAGCGCAGCCGTCATCGCAGAGCCCTCGCCCACTATCGGCTTCAAGCGTAGAGGATGCCAAGCAACGAGCTATCAGGAGGACTCCCGAACCGAGGCAAATGGTGGTCTCTACAGAGAGGGCATTAGTTACCCTGGTAGAGGATGCCAAGCGTGACAGGGCACGAGTAGAAACCAACAATGGTGAGCAGGTTGTCTGTACAGGCTTCCCTGTTTACCCCGCTGCCAAACAAGGTATGCGTTGTCGTGCTGACGTCACCAAGCAAGATGGAAAACCACTACGCGCTACGTTCAAGAGATGGGAATAGGTCGACCGCATCTATCGCTTTAACCAACCTGAGTTCAGCGTTGAATGTTACGAGATGCAATAAGTGATGAAGGAGTGCCCTTATGGATCGCCTCCGGTTGGCATGGTCTGAGGTTGCTCCCTGGATAGCTGCGGCTTTGGTAGCGCTTAGTGTCAGTTGGGCAGCCGACGGCGTCAAGGATAGCATTGAAGCCTGGATAAACGGAGAGACGGTCAAAGTCTGGATATATGTGGTTCGCGTCATTTCCGTCATACTGTTTGTTGCTACAGCCATATGGCTCTATCGCGTGCGACAGGGACTCTTCCAGCCCCGGACGCGATTTGTACGCAATGAGGTCCCAGAGAAGCGAGAACATCTTATCTCGTTCCTGTCCCATCTGGACACCAGTAGAGGGAAGTTGCGAAATGGAGTGCCCGAAGGAATTACCCTCACGGGTGAGCTGGACAAAGATTTGGATACCCTGGTAGTCTGGAAACAACAAGGCAATCCGTATTGGCCTTGGGAAATGCCTCTCAGGGGTATCAGACATCACCTGGGGCGCTTGCAGACTGTCACCATTATTTGCTCACCCCAATCTATCTTGCAGGTACATTGGTTTGGTCAAATCCTAGCAAGTTATGATGTCTTGCGTGACGTGTCGGTGCGGGTCTTTGTCCAGGAGGGAAACCGCTCCGTACTTGCTGTATGCCCCGAAACGCCACTCGCTCGTGGGGGGTGGGAATTTGAACAGTTTGATGACCTCTCACGAGCTGTGTTGCATCTTCTCCGGGACCTCAAGAATCAGCGAGTGATCGACAACCAGATCATGATCGACTTCACCGGAGGACAGAAAGTGACCAGTGTAGTGGCTGCTTCGGTGACCTTTAACAGGACCGTTAAAGCCCAGTATGTACAGACGAATTATCCGCATAACGTCATTAGCTATGATATCGTGTTAGGATCATCAGACACGGGAGGACTGGGATTGTAGGGCGACAATGGAACGGATTCAGGCCGAGCGTGCACGGGAGAAATCATGAAGATCTTGCACACCGCATTGTTGGAGGAAATCGTCCGACGGATCGTCGCTGCCCTCCAGCCAGAGACGATCTATCTTTACGGTTCGCATGCCTATGGGCAGCCACACGAGGATAGTGATGTGGACCTGCTCGTCGTGCTGCGAGAGACAACGTGTTCCCCACACGCGAGCGCCGTCGCGGCCTACCGGGCTTTGCGCGGGCTCTGTGTCCCTGTGGAGGTGCAGGTGGTCACGCGGGGGGAATTCGAGCGTCGGGCTCAGTGGCTGAGTTCCGTTGAGAGAGTCGCCAGGAAGAAAGGCCGAATACTGTATGCCTCCTCAGCCGGATGCAGTGCGAGGCTGGCTTCAGCGAGCTGTGCGTGATCTGTTTGCAGCGCGTATCCTGGGAGACAGGAAACCGAAGCAATCGGTAAAACTGTCCTGGTAACATGAGAGGAAGAACGGTATAAAAACATGCGCCCCCTCGTCGGCTAGACTTGCCCCCGCCTGGCCGGAAAGATGCCTTGTACCTGCTGGCCCGTTCGTTCCAGTGCGAGCCGAGCGGCGGGGGGCCGGGGAGCCGCAGGGGACACACCAGGGATGGCAGGACGCCAGGATGAAAGAGCTACGGGTCGTGATCTCGGATGAGGAGTTTGCCGCACTGGAGCATTGTGCCCAGGCCCTGGGGGTGCCGCTGGAGGAACTGCTGCAGCGGAGTGTCGCCGCCTACCTGTCACAGGTCCAGGCCGATCTCACCTGCGAGCCCATCGGCTTTGGCATGTGGGCGGATCGGCCCGAGATGCAGGACGCCGCTCAGTGGGTCGCCGACCTCCGGGAGCGGGAATGGAGGCGCTGAAGGTTCTCGATACCGATGTGTTCATCGATCACTTTCGCGGGCTGGTGGTGGCCACGGCCTATATCCAGAGTCTCGTGCAGCGCGCCACCACGGATGTCACGGTCATGGAACTGGACAAGGGGGCGATGAATCGTGAGCAGCTCACGACGATTGAGCGGTTCCTGGTGCGCCATCACGTCACGCGCCTGCCAGTGGCGGCCGCCACGTCACAGCGCGCGGTCGCGTTGCCTACGCCTATGGGCTTTTGATGCGAGTGCCTGAGTACAAGTCCCCAATGGCAGGGCTTGCGTCCCTTGCTTATGCTGGAGAGCAAGACAGTTCGCAAACGCCATGCGACCCTCTGCCGCGACACCGCCTCATCGTGACCGGTGTGGCGCTAGAAAGTCAGCAGGGGGCACTTGGTAAGCATAACCCGGAGGCCGAGTCACGAT
>CAZAYE010000070.1:3594-9788 GCA_964489255.1 uncultured Enterobacteriaceae bacterium | reverse complement strand
CGGCCTGATGGAACTCTGCGTGCGCCGCCGCCACCTCGGCCTGGGCCGCCGCGGCCTGGGCCCGCGCCGCTTCCCGCCGCTCCGTTGCCACCTCCACCGTAGCAAAGAGTTGATCCACAGTTTCGCGCGCCTTTTGCAACGCGGCTCTGGCGTCCACGAGACGCACTTCAGAGTCCTGGGGGTCCAGGCGGACCAGCACCTGCCCGGATTTCACCCACCAGTTCTCCTCGACGAGCACCTCCTCCACTGTCCCGGCGATCCGCGGAGTGATCTGGGCGCTGTCGGCCTCTACATAGGCATTGTCGGTGGTCACATGGGTCGCGTAATAGGTCCAGGCTTTGATCCCATAATGCCCTCCGGCAGGGAGTGCCAGGAGCAAAAAGATCACCAGGAACCACCTCTTCTTCGAGAAGTGCAGCCGCTCTTTCATGGGTTTTCCCTCCGGATGGAGTCCGCGTCTGGGAGATCAGCCCCACCGGCAGAGGAAGAGCACCTGCCCGTGAGGAGTTGCGCACCTCCCTTGCGGGGGCTGGTGTTCCTCCATAGAGTCCTCCTTGAATGGCGTGTCCATATTTTTACAAAGGATTCAGTAAATTTACTTTCTGTAAAGTATGAGGATTGCACCCAACTGTCAAGCAGAGAGACCCCGCACCGGCGGCACGGGAGGCAGGATGTCACGCACGCGCAAGCTGGTCGAAGAGGAGCTCATTCGGGTGGCTACCCAGTGGTTCAGCGAGCGGGGGTACCAAAACACCACGCTGGACGACATTGTCTCGCAGGTGAACATTTCCCGGGTGACCTTTTATACGTACTTTGAGAGTAAGGAAGCCTTACTCAAAGCGATCTTTGAACGTGTCATTGCAACCTATCGGCAAGGACTGGAAGAGATCTTAGCGCAGCCCCTCTCGTGCCAAGAGAAGCTGCGGCAAGCGGTGGCGTTTCAGGTTACCTCCGTCACTAGTGAGCAACCGTTGGCGCGGATCTTTTTTCGCGAAGAGGCGAACGTTCCGAGCGACACGGCCGAGCTTGTGGCGGCGGCGCAGCGGAGGCGCGACCGGCTGCTAGAGAAGGAGATTGCGAAGGGGATCCGGTCCGGGGAGGTTATCAGTGAGAATCCCCGGCTGCTCATGCAGGCGTTTGTGGGCATGTGCAGCTGGCTCTACCGGTGGTACCAACCCGGGGGGCCAGTGAGCCCGGAAGAAATTGTCCGGGTGTTCACGCGGGTGCTGGAATCAGGTCTTTTCACTTCGAAGAGACAACCTGATAATGGGGCGGTCGCAAAAAGCCTCCGACAAGTAGAGAAAAGTCTGCAAGAGGTACGACACGAGTTCAAGAAGGTGTCACAACACTTGCGTCTGAAGGCCCAACGGCCTCGCGTCTAGACGGGTTACAGACTCGCGGACACTGCGTCGATCAAGGCAGGCGCTCGCGGATCGATCAGCATGGTGGGGCCCATCTCATTCATCGTGTAACCGAAGCCAACTTTGGCCTAGCGTGTCCGCCTAGGTGTCAGCGAAAAAGTCCTCCTGAAAGTTCTTGCTAGAAAGAAAAAAAGGAGTAGTTTCCTGCAGGGGCGTATGTTGCTTCAGCTCATGAGGCAGCATGGCATTCAGGGGGCAGCAATACTGCACTTCATTTACCTTAATCTCTCATAGGAAGGAGAGGAAACTATGTTGCGCAGAACAAGTATAATAGCACTTTCTTTGGGTTTGATCCTGCTGACAGACCAGGGCGTGCGAGCGCAGGTCAACACCTTCAGTAGCTCTCTGGCGCAGGGGACGACTAATTCAGATTGCAAAGGGACAAACATCCCTTTCAACTTTCACAGCGCCGGCGATGCGCTCGTGTTTGACGTCTTCCCAACGCATAAAGGCACACTGAAAGTGAAGACTCGGGATTGTTGTGTGCCAGGCGACATTTGGCGGGCAGGAGTCAGCAAAAACGGCCCGAGTTTTATTGGTATCAGTAACGCTGGCAATGGCAACACCACCACTTATACCGGACCAATCATCTACCCAACATGGCCTGGCAAGTGGTTAGTAGTCGTTGTCAATTACGATCGGGGCGTGGATATTTTCCCCGCAGGGCTGGAGGTCTGCTTTGAAGGACCAGTAGACGTCTTTGGACCCCGGGACCTGGATGACTGACAAAACTACGCTGCGGCTTATACTACAGCGGTTTGCACTTGAATGCAGAGAGAAAGAAGGTAGGCCGGAATAAGCGGAGCATTTCCGGCCTAGACAATCACTAGTGATTTGAGTGACGAAAAGTGGATGTGGCTTGCCCGCCTGATTCCCCCCAGGAGACCTGGTGGCTGCCCCGCACTACCGACATGTGCGGAGTTGTAAACGCGATCT
Source organism: uncultured Enterobacteriaceae bacterium (assembly GCA_964489255.1). Classification (GTDB taxonomy): domain Bacteria; phylum Desulfobacterota; class Binatia; order Bin18; family Bin18; genus CAZAYE01. Next base: position 7,431 of record CAZAYE010000070.1, on the reverse strand, counting down.
TTCCCGCTTCTGTGGCGGTTGCACGGTGTCCTCCACTTCCAAAGGCATCTCCGCAACTACTTGGGAGGTTTGCCCATTTGCCTGTCTCTCCTGTCCTTCAGATGCGGTCGCCGAGTGGGGCAGTGAAGATCGAGCCCTCGACATTGCCGGTGTTGCGAGTTGCTGCCGGCTCGAACAGCAAGACTTCGACTTCTTCGTCGGCAACCGTTCGGTGCTCAATACCGTGTGGCACGATCAGGAATTCCCCGGCTTGCAGTTCCACTGCGCGGTCACGGAATTCAACCCGAAAGCGCCCACGAACCACCAGAAAGAGTTCATCCTCTACTTCGTGATGATGCCAGACAAAAGCTCCCTTGAACTTGACGAGCTTGACCTCCTGTCCGTTGAGTTCGCCGACGACCTTAGGACGCCAATGTTCACTGAACTGAGCAAACTTCTCAGCAAGATTGACTTTCTCCATGACGTCCTCTCTCTATCACAGTTCTTCTTCTGCGATGGTCCACGGCGAGGTTTGTCTGTCTCAGGGTAAGCCAGGCGCGCAATGACCACGAGGAATAGTTCTTGTTGCCAATGACCAAGGTCAGGTCGCTCATAACACCTCCTTACCCTGTGACTGTTCTTTAGAATTTAGGCAGTTGCCTTCCAGTTGTACTCCATATACCGCGCAGTTTTTGCCGCAATCTCTTCTCCCAAGAGTTTACGGACAACGTAGAAAGACAGATCGATCCCTGCCGATATGCCACCCGAGGTCATGATCTTGCCCGTATCGACGAACCGGACGTTCTCTCTGAGAGTTGCGGTTGGTGCCAATTCCTGCAAGTGTTCCATCACCTCATGGTGGGTGGTCACTTCTAATCCATCCAGCAAACCACTCTTCGCTAGAATGCGTACACCCGAGCAGACGGAAAGGACCAATTCGGCCTCCTGGGAAGAGGCTTTCACCCATTCGACAACATGAGAATTGTTCATCGCGACACGTGAGCCAACACCTCCGGGAATAATGAGAATGTCCGGACGAGGGCAATCGGCAAAGCAATATTTGGGATTCACGTTCAAGCCGTTGACTGCGGTTATGGCTCCGGGTTTTTCGGCCACGGTGTAGACATCGAAATATTCATAGTTGTTTAGTTCCGACGTCACAGAGAACACTTCGAACGGACCAGCAAAGTCGAGAACTTCGACGTTATTAAAGATGAAAATAGCCACATTACGCTTGGTCATCGTGCTCCTCGAGTAATGAACGACCCGTAGAAAAAGGTCCACACCTTTGGTGCTGCCATCGTATCCCTCCTCATCTCACATATGGTTGAGGCAACATCTTACCTTATTGCCACCACGTCGAGCGCCTGCGAGATGTCGGCAATCAGGTCTTCTCCATCTTCACAGCCAACACTTAAGCGAATAAACCCTTCGGGAATGGCATCTCCACCCCACCTGGCCCGACGCTCAGCCATGGTGTAGATACCGCCGAAGCTCGTTGCTTCGTAGACTAACTGACACGCGGCAAGAAACTTTTCGGCGTGCCCGCGGTCAGTCAGCACGAAACTAACTACAGGCCCGAAGCGTTGCATCTGGCGAGCAGCGATGGCATACGCAAGGTCCTCAGGAAGGCCAGGATAGCGCACTTCCTGCACTTCTCGTCTTGTCGCTAAAAACTGCGCAATGGCCAGAGCATTTTGACATTGTCGCTCTAGTCGCAGGTCCAGAGTTGCGAGCGAACGATGGGCCAACCACACCTCCATCGGACCAGGAACCGCGCCGCTTTGTGTCCGCCACGTGCGTATCTGCTCTGCCCAGACTTGGTCACGTGCAGCCACATGCCCGAGAATGAGGTCCGCGTGCCCAGTGAGAGCCTTGGTATCAGAGGCCACAGAGAAGTCAGCGCCAAGGCTGAGCGGTTGCTGACCGAGCACTGTTGCTGTCGTATTGTCAACGACCGCAAGTGCGTCTGCGTCGTGAGCTAAGGCGACCAGTTCAGTAATATCGCAGACCTCAAGCCCTGGATTGCTGGGTGATTCAAGCCACAGCAGTTTTGCTCCTTTGAGGTGCTGTCGCTGTGCGTTCCCTGCAGTGGGGGCCATCTTTACGTGGACACCCATCTGCGTGAAATATCCGCCGGCCAGCACCCGCGTCGTGTAGTAGCTGTCTGAGGGCAATACGACAACGTCGCCTGGGCGCAGCACGACACCAAAAATTGCCGCCACAGCCGCCATGCCCGAAGCAAACACCACGACTGGTCCGCCTTCTAGCTCACTTAAGGCCCGTTCATACTGTGTCCATGTAGGGTTATGAAACCGGCCGTAGGTAAAAGGTGAGCCGGCTGGGTCTCCAGCAGAGTGATACGTGCCAGCGAACGTCGGTCCAGGCAGAAACGGCGCTCCTTGTGAAGATTTTGGCAAACCAGCGCGAATAACCCGTGTTCCCTGACGCATAACCCAACTCCTCATTCTCAGGCCTTTTCTCGTTGCTTTTAGGTTTGCAGTGACAGCAATACGTTCAAATTGAATTCTCTGGAGGACGCTCAGCAAGCCTCAAGTCGTAAGAGCGGTAAGCCTCTCGCTAGTGCGGTCTCCCATGCAGGGAATGTCCGAACAATTCTCAGCTCCTTGGGCGAGTCCGGAGGAATAGAGTGGGGTTGTAGCACCAATTGCCACCACCCCACATCGTGCCAGGCTCCAAGCTTGTAGCCCACGGCATGGTACACCCCGATCGATTGAAATCCCAACGATTCATGAAGACCAACACTGGCCGCATTGGGCAGCGTGATGCCAGCATAGGCATTGTAAAATCCTTGCAAGGCTAAGATTGCGAACAGCGAGCTATACAGGGCACGCCCAATGCCAAGCCGATGGAGTTGTTCATCGATATACACAGAAACGTCTGCTGACCACTGATAGGCCGCACGGCTCCGGTGCCGGCTGGCATAGACGTACCCGAGAATCTTCCCTTTCTGTTCACACACTAGCCAAGGCCAATGCGGCAAGATATCGATGATGCGCCGCCGCATTTCCTCCACGGTCGGCGGTCCCAGTTCAAATGAGATAGCTGTGTGGATGACGTAGGGGGCATAAATTGCCTGTATCTGCTCAGCATCGCTTGCGGTCGCGAGTCTGATTGTGGCTGCCATAGGAGAGATCCTCTTTCAATTACAGCGTCAACTCCATAAACACAGTGCCTGCTATCGGATTGTAGCGGTAGGAAGAAATCTCCCTGAAGCCCAACGTTTTGTAGAGCACCTGCACCCGCTCTGTGAACGGCAGCGTATGCAGCTCTGACTTATGGGCAACGCTTCGCTTTTGTCCCATACTTTACTGGCGTCTAGCATCATCCCCAACCTCAATCATTACCCGCCGATGACATAATCTACCTGCCGTACGAAGTACGCTCGTCGCGTCTCAAAGACTTCGCGTAGGACCAGAGAGTCACGGTCGAGGGCGCGATCGACTGCTAGGACGCCATCGAGGTGATCAATTTCGTGTTGCAACAGTTCTGCCGTCGCCTGATCGAGCCGACTCCATTCGTGCCGGTTGCCGTGTTCGTCCAGGTAGCAAACGGAGAGCGATTGGTACCGTTGCACACGGACAAGGAGTGGGGGAAAGCTCATACAATCATCCCACATGGTGAAGGTCTCACTGCTGGTCCAGGTAACCTTAGGGTTAACGAGCAATAACGGCCCATTGCCCAGGTTGAGCGCAACGAAACGCTGAGGCACGCCAATCTGGGGAGCTGAAATCGCACGCCCGAACCCGTGGGCACGCCGAAACGCAGCCAAGGTAGCGTGGAGCCGACGTTGGTTTTCTCCAAAGGTGGGGTCGGCAAAGTTTACCACGGGGGCAG
>CAZAYE010000070.1:0-3584 GCA_964489255.1 uncultured Enterobacteriaceae bacterium | reverse complement strand
GCCGGAGTACTGATGCGGCCAGTGTTTCCGTTGAAACTCCTTGATCAACTTTCATAGTCTCTGTCCTCCTCTTGCAACGTTGGCGGCGAGGAGTCGGGACAGGAGTTCCGGGCGCACGAGAGGCGTTTCTGGCAAAGATGGCCGGATACGATGAAGCGCATCCTCGATCCCTGGGAGGGAAGGAAGTCTGCACTGAGACAATGCGGAGGGCGATGACTCTGCCATGTTTCTCCTCACCTCTCTCCACAGAGTTCGAGCAATTGTTAGTGGAGAGACCGATGTGTCGCACGCTCTTGGGAACCTTCGGTCCTACTGGAAAGCAACTCTCCTCTCTCAAGAAAGCGGTATGGCTTGGAGGCAGCCTAACAACGAAGTTCAGCTGCCGCCCTTGGCGCTCGGCTGCAACGCAAGGTTATACGGCCCCCTCCTTGAGTTTGACTAGCGCACCGTAGTTCACGCCCGCCCCACCGCATACTACAAGGAGGATATCTTCAAACTCCTTCAACGCATCGACGCTCTTATACACGAGCGCCAACGCGGCTCCGCACGCGGGCTCGACCACTATGCGATGATCGTCAGCAAATAAGAGGCACGCTTCGATAGCTTCCTGGTCGGTCACCATGTGAGGTATGACCTTGAAGTTGCGGCTGACCTCAAGTGCCTGTCTGGCGACCTTCTTTGCACCAAGGGTAGTCGCAATACTCGAGATTCGCTCTAGCTCAACTAACTCACCTGCCTGCACGGTCTTGTAAAAGGATTCCGCACCGATGGTTTCAGAAGTGACGAGGGTTACCTTCGATAGTCCCGCCTTCCGCAACCCCTCCGCTACCCCGCAGAGGAGACCACCTCCTCCTACCGAGAGCACGACCGCGTCAGGCTCAAGGCCAGCGGCGAGGACTTCGTCTATGAGCGAGGCGTGGCCTTGCCATATTAATGGGTCATCGAAGGGGTGAAGATACGCCGCCTCTCCGTCGACCAGCGTTAGCGCATGCTGATGCGCTTCTTGCCACGACTGGCCCCAGACGACGACCTCTGCAGATTCGTCTCGAATGAGCTGCTTCGCGCGCTCGGATGTATTTTCCGGCACCACAACAGTAACAGGAACCCCGAGTTTCCGGCCTGAGTACGCCACAGCCAAGCCGGCATTCCCGCCGGAGGAGGAAACGAACCTCCTGCGCCCTTGCTCAAGGTAACGCTGGCAGGCGAAGCCGATTCCACGAGCTTTGAAGGACCCGCAGGGTTGGAGCGCCTCCATCTTGAGCCATACCCGCCGGGACACACGCCGGCTCAGGGCGAGCGACTCGATCAGAGGAGTCTGAACATGGATTCGGTGTATATTCATGCGACTATGCTAGGCCGTAGAACAGGAGAAATTAGTCATCCTGAATCCCGGTTTCGCCACCACTGTGCGTTGCCTCTCGCAGAGCCGCTCGGACCAATAATCGGGTCGAGTCTAAGGTCGGGAGCGGTGAATCTGCTTCGCCGATGAGCAACGGAATCTCTGTGCAGAGCGGCGCCTTCCATACAGATGGTCCGATAGCAAAGCGCGGCGCCTTCAGCGCTGACTGTGGCGATTCCGATATGCTTGACCATTGGCAATCCTTTTGCAGCGTCACAGGGGTTCGCAGCATTACGACTACAGCGTCAACTCCATAAACATAGTGCCCGCTACCGGATTGTAGCGGTAAGGAGGAATTTCCTTGAAGCCGAATGCTATGTAGAGCGCTCGCGCTCGTTCCATGAATGGTAACGTATCCAGACGGAGAGAAGCGTAGCCGATCTTTCACGCTTCCTCGACGACAGCTTCCACCAGAATCCTCCCAAGTTGTAGACTGCGAAAGCCTGGCCTAACGTACAGCCGTTTCATTTCACACACTCCATCCTCTAGCCTTCTCAAGGCAACCCACCCTACCGCCTGATCATCATATAAAGCGAGGAGCAATCGCCCAGCGGGTGGAGCATAGTCTCCAGGAAGATGAGCCAGTTCTTCGTCGAAGTGCTGAAAACTGAGATCGATGCCCAACGAAGCGGCATACTCCTCAAATAACCGCCGTGCGTGTCGAAGATCCTCGTTCCTTTCAGCGTGAATAATCCTCAACATAGCGTGCCTTCTTGCCAGATGTCCTACTGCTCAACCAAATCTCGCACATCCTGGATCACCAAGTCGGGGCTGGGTACTCCCTCGTCACCGGTACGGGCACCTCTGTTGATCCAGATGGTGGCTAACCCGACCGCTTTCGCCCCAGCAATGTCACGCGTGAGACTATCTCCGACAAAGACGGTCTGCGTGCGCTCCACCGCCAATGCTTCCATCGCTTTTATGAACAGAGACGGTGAGGGCTTCACGCAGCCATAATCCGAAGAGAACACTATGACATCGAACAGCGCATGAATCCCAGCGCGTCGCAGTTCCTGGAGATAAAGCTCGCTGGTGGACCAAATGTCCGACACAATGCCCAATCGATGGGTCTGGGCAAGCCGTTGCAGCACTGCTGCATAGGCAGGGGGAATCACACCCACTTCATGCTGTGCAACGACCCGCTCCAGCAAAAGCACTTCCCTCTCAGGGAGCCCCTGTGGTGTGGCGGTCTGCTCGATGCAGGACCGTAGCGAGGGAAAGTGCTCAGAGGCTCGTGGATCCGCATAGATCTTCCCCATTATGTCGACGACTTTCAAGACAAAACCTTGGACTTCATCGTCACCAAGGGTATGGCCGCCAAGCTGTCGGTACGTCAGTCCAAAGTGTTCGGTCTCAGAGAGACGGTCGCTGTTGAACATAAAGGTGCCATTCAGGTCGAGCAGCAGAACGTGAAACTGATCGATGAAACGCATGATACCTGCCAAGCCCATTAACGGTGTAGCGTTCCCTACTCTGCCATGCGCCGCATAAAGCGCAGCGTGCCAAGTTCGTCCGTGAATCCCCACTTGCGATAGAATGGTATCAGCTCAGGCAGGCAGTAGAGTTCGAAATGGCGCACAGAGCTCAGGGCGGGGTGTTGCAGAATCGTGTCCATCAGGATACGCCCCAAATTTCTGCCTCGATAGGCGACATCAACGATGACATCGAGGATCAGCGCTTTGTACACCCGATCCGTCAGAACGCGAGCGAAGGCGATTAACCTCTTCGTCTGTGGCTCGCAAAGTGCGATAACCACGTCGGTATGCTCGAGCATGCGCTTCACATCGCCTAGTTCTCGTCCTTTGGTCCACCACTCTCGTTGGAACAATGCATCAAGATCCTTTATCTGTGACTCGGTGAGCCAATGAACCACTTCAAGTGACATACATACTGCCCTCCTGTGTACGTAATATCCTTCTTCAAGGCGTGCTCGCCGGTGCGCTGAAAACCCATGTGTTCGTACAGCACGTGAGTACGGTTGAATAGAAGAATTCCTTCCTCCAATCAAGGAAAGAAGGCAAGAGCAGGGAGTCTTGTCGGTGTCTCTGACATGCAGGAGAAGGACTGCTGAGCCCAATGGACGCAGACACCCCAGCTAGTTTGCTCTATGCTGAACTGATAAAATATTTCGGTTCTCTGCCATCTGAGTTGCAAGCGGAATGGCGCATACAAGATGTTGTGAATT
>CAZAYE010000069.1:7587-9842 GCA_964489255.1 uncultured Enterobacteriaceae bacterium | reverse complement strand
TTCAGGCACGCCGCCAATGATGAGGTCGGCAAAGGTGAGCTGAATTTCCTGCGGAAGCCGCATGTAACCGTACAGCACCCGGCGTGGGTCAAATCGCACCCCGCCCCGGCCGGTGAGGATGTGCAGGCTCAGAGGCATCTGCAAGTCCTGGGCCGCTGCCCAGAAGGGGTCATACTCACGTGAACTGTACGGCCGATCTTCTGGCGGCGCCCCCCAGATCAGCGCGCCATGGAGCCCTTTTTTGGCAATGCGCTCCAATTCAGCAACGGCTGCGGGAATATCCTCTAGCGTGACCACCCCCAGACCGATGAGCCGCTTAGGGTTGTAGCTGCAATACTCGGCGGCCCAGTCGTTAAAGGCCCGGAAGCTCGCTGCCCGTAGCTCCGCATTGTCCAACCCAAACAGGAGCATCCCCATCGAGGTGTATAGCGCTTCCGCTATCACCCCGTCGGTATCCTGCTCTTTCAGCCGTTCCGCGGGATCCCAGACGCTTTTAGGTGCTACATCAAAACCCCGCTTGACGTGCTCAGGCAGCTCCTCAGCGGTCTTCCCCGAGCCGAAGAACCCTGCGACCGGGACCGGGTTGATGTTCTCGCAGACAAAGAACTCCCCGTCTCTGCCATCGTGACCCCATTTCGTGTGTGGGGCCCGATCCCGGAACTTGGCATCGATCCGCTCCGCCCACATGTTCGGTGGCTCAACGAAGTGCGAGTCCCCGGAAATAATGCGATACTCTGCCATAGGCTTGCCCTCCTTTTGCCTAAAGATTGGTTTGTATTGTACACCTGCTGTCAAGCATTTAGCTATCAGCAGCCAAAGCGGTTTCGAGTTGCGAGTTTAAAGTTGCGAGTGACAACCCGACGCCTCAAAACTCGAAACCCGAAACTCGAAACTTTCAATCTGGCTGACCGCCGACTACTAAACGCGTACTACCTCCCGAACGGTCCTGGTCGTAAGTACTCTTTTACCTGACCGAGAATGATCCGCGGGATATCTTCTTTTTTGCTGATGGGGAATACATTCACGTTCTTCCACCCAGCAGTTGCCTTCTTAAATTGTAGGGCAGCCTCGGTCTCACCGATATGGACGGCAGTGATGCGGCCTTCAATCTGGGAAAGATAGGCCGTCATCGTCTCCAGGTTCGTAATCGCCATATCAGTGATGAGAAAAACATCAGGAGCACTACGACGAGCTTGGTGACGGAGTGCCTCAAACTCCTCTAGGGCGAGCGCGGTACCTCCACCAAAGTAGCGACAGAGTGCCTGGTAGATGCGCTTGCGGTCGGTAGTGAAGTCTAACGAGAGGCTATCTCCCGCTGGGGCATCGCTGAAGTTGTACACCGCCACCTGTGCTCCGTGGTGCAGGTAGGCTTCGCAGGCACAGCCAGCCCCCAGAATGGCGTAGCTCAGGAGATACCGAGGGTTGGTCATGCTGCCTGAGGAATCAATGACGACCAGGCAGTCGGGCACGCCTTCGTGACGACCTACGACTTCGCCTTGCTGATGCAGCCAGGTCTGTGTGAGCCCTGGCAAGATCTTGCCAAAGCTCGTCCACACATCAATATCCTGAATCGGCTTCCCCAATTCCCAGGGCGTGTGCGCATAAGGATCAAGGGAGCTACTCTTTTGCAGCGGAGCTTTACGCACCGACAAGTGATAGCCCTCTGCCAGCTTCATGTAATAGAGGAGGTCTGTGTCTAGCTGTTGGCCTCTGCCCCGACCCATGCCCTCTTGCCCGCCGACGTATTCTTGCTCGGCTAACTCTTCGGCAAAGTCGGCCACGGTCTCGTGGAACTCCCGTGGATTGGCCGCCTGCTGGGCGAACTCTCTGAGTCCCTGCTCCACCTCGTTTTGCGAGTGACCTCCCAAACCGTGTTGGCCGAGTGGAGCGGAGGACATGCCTTGCTGTTCCTGCTGCTCCTCTTCCAGGACGGGCCGGATCAGACGACAGAAGCGGCGTATGCTCTCCTCCCACTGCGAGCGGTCGAGGTAGGAGATACGCGAGAGCCGGCGGATAAGCCCTTCCGGGGCAGTGCTGTCCAGGTCGATTCCCCAGATGCGACTGTAGAGGGCGGTCACGACAGTATCAAGCCGACCACGCTCAATGTATTTGTAGAGCTGCGGCAGTGCCGTTTCAAACTCTTTGACACAAGATGTGTCGGCAACGACATCAATGAAGGCATCGGTCGCACGCTGGGCCATCTCCCGATCTTGCAAGACCTCTTTGGCAGCGGCATAAAGCCGCAGGTGGGTGGC
>CAZAYE010000069.1:0-7577 GCA_964489255.1 uncultured Enterobacteriaceae bacterium | reverse complement strand
TAGTGCGCGACCCCATGGTCCAGGGTCGCTTCCACCACTTCTTCGATCGACATGTTCTCCGTGAGTTGCTCACAGAAAGCCGCATTCAAGACTATTTGCTTGTGCTGCATCTCGACCGCTGCCGTGCTGGCATTGTCCCCCACCCGAGGTGTGGGCAATTGCGGAAAGAGATGTTTGCGCCGCACCCGCGGCCACACCGCGGCGATAATTTCCTCAAGCTTCATGCAGTTCCCCCAATCTCGGGTGGTTTTCAACCTCTCTCTTACTTGCCCTGAATTCCCTTCGGCTTCGTTTAGGGCAGACCTGTCGATAAGGTGAAGGCGTTTCAGCGACCTGCGACCTGTCGGTCTCCGAGGTAGACCTTGCCTCCCCGCACCTGACCAAGATTGCCGATTCGTCCTTTCACGTGCACCTCTCCACCTTCCATCCACTCGCCGGTCTGTTCCCCAGTGTTACCCTCAACGATGATCTTTCCCCGTCTCAACCCTACACCTGTCCAGTTCCCAGTGTTGCCTTGCACGAGGATTTCTCCGCCTTCCATGGCGGCACCGGTAAAATCACCACAGCTGCCTTCCACGATCAGCCGTTTGCCTTCTGGCAGTCGGTAACCGACTAGGTGCACACGGCTTTTGAGTCCCTTCAGCCGCAGCAAGACCTCTGTTCCTTCCACCCGGTTACACATCGCCGAGAGGTAGAGGCCAGAGGGACCAGCAAGAGCCAGAGCAAAGCTATCAGCTTTTTCCAGGGTGAAGCAGAAGTCCTCGACATCTTCAACGGTAAAGTTTACTTCGGCGAGGGCTTTCTCCGCCGCGGCGTACGCTCGCGGCAGCGCGCCGTGGTTCACCAGCCAGACCAGGTTGTGTACCTCTTCTTCTATCAGTGTATGATACCCAGCGACGAGCCGTTCCAGGATCAGATCCTTAGTCGCAAGGATGCGGTCTAGGGGAATTTCTCTGCCTTGTCTCTGGTGGGTGTGGAACTCCCGGAATGGGTTCACCATAGTTGTTCACCTCCCAGATCTCGCTTGATCTCAACAAAGAGTGGATGATCCCCTTCCAGGGGTCTGAGATCCTCTCCAGCCAGAATGCGCGCCGCCTGGGCCAGGGCGCTCATGATTTGCTCGCGCTGCTCGGCGAAGCGGTGCCAGATCTCAGCAACCGCCTGTTTGGCGAGATGGAGCGGCAAAGGATCACGGCGCGCTTCGCGCTCCCGGGCGGACACATAAGCATCCCGCCACTGGACGCGGTGGGCGATGACAAAAGGGAGCACACACCTGACGTGCTCCACCTCGACCTGAGAACTGCTCAAAAGCCAGGCCAACGCTTGCGCGTACCGGCGCAGCGAGATCGGTAGGCGGTTGGAAGCGCAGTTCCGTACCTGGTAACAGAGATACCCGCTATAGTGGCACCCCTCTGGACATTCTTCATTCGAGCGTTTTTGTCCGTAGGTACAACAAAAAGAAAGTTCAGTCAGGGCAGTCCTCATAAAAGCGCTTGCTTCCGCACTGAACTCCAAGCCAGCAATTGCGGCCCGCAGCGTCCGCCGCTCCTCCTTCTCTAGGGTTGTCAGAGTGTGACGTTCGTGTAGGAGCCCCGCAAAGCGCCCGCCTATCTCTTCCAGCTTTACCCCTTTTCCCTGCGGCGTGGCCTTATCCAAGAGCACGGCGTAGAACCCTCGCTCGCACTCTGGATCGCGCAGGAGATTATCCTTCTTCTCCTGTTGGCTAATGAAGAACGAGAGATTGGCGCCCGGGTGCTTGGATTCCAGCATTACGTCGAAGCGGTCGAGCAGCGGGGGGATGAGTGTCTGTGTCCCTTGGTCCTGGTAGTTCGCAGTGGCGAAAAGGCAATACTCGTCCTGGAGCAGAATCTGATTCAGGTACTCCCAGTTGCCTCGGTCCACGCCGTCCAGGATTAGGCTCTGTTTCGTCTCCGGCAAACGGTTGATCTCGTCAATGATCTTTACTGGGAGCTGCACGAAGTTGCTCCACACTACCTGTTCCTCACCGCGATTGAGCTTGCCGAGATCGGGCCGGCCAACCATCTTCTCCTCCGTTTGCTCTGGATGCCCAGCTACTTCGCTCCCCCATAGTACCCCTAGGGGAATGCGGTAGAGGAGCGCGCAGACATATTCGGCGGAAGTGGTTTTTCCCAGCCCTGGCTCGCCAGTGACAAGGGCTTTGCCGCCTAACAGAGCCGTGAGGAGGCTCCAGAGGAGGGTCGAGTTGAATTTTTCTCCGCCAACCTCCAGGTCGGGTCGGTTCAAGTAGAGATGCTCACTAATGAAGTCATAGAGGGCACGGACTGTACGATGGTGGCCGGTCTCGGTTGTTGGCATTATTGCTCTCCTGCTCCCCTGGGTTGTCCTGCCTACGTAGGGGCAGGCAACACCGTGCCCCTACAAGTATTCTAAATCGAACCGCACGATATTGGTACACACTCGGCGTAGTCGCGCGTGCGTTATGGAGCACGCTACCGAGGTCAGGCATGGGTGAACAGGTGTACGAGCCTCCTGGAGTCTGCTTTAACCGTTCTACCCATTGAGGGGCACGGCACCGCCGTATCCCTACAGACGTACCAAGATTTTGGTGACCACTCACCAATCACCTTTGGTGATACAACGGGTGCCCACGAAATGAGGTATGTACCCTGTTGAAATGATCACCCTCCAGGTTGGCAATGTAGAGATCCTGCAGCCCTGGGCCGCCAAACGCGCAGTTCGTCGGCAAGGCCAGCTTTTGCCCACTTGGGTCGTCAATGAGCAGACTCCACTTCCCGTTCGTGTCCACCTTGATGATCTGGTTAGCTGGGACCAATTGTCCGTCTCTTGCCATCCCGGGTAGAGTGACGAAGAGATTTCCCTCCACGTCAAAGGCCATGCCATCCGGTAGAGCAGGAAAGTCTTTGGCATAGATTTCGGGCTTGCCAAACGTCCCGTCTTTCTTGATAGCGATGCGTAGACAGTCGTTGCGGGTGCTCTCCAGCACGTAGACCGCTTCCTCCTTAGGGTCGATGGCTGTGCCATTGGCCAGATAGATGCCCGTGGCGACGATCTCGCCTCTACCATCAGGCCGAATGCGGACGAGAGCGCCGTTGGGCTCGGGAGTGGTCAGTTCTACCAAAGCATTATTAATGTCCCGGGTGCTAGAATTAGAGACGTAGAGGTTTCCTTCGGCATCGTAGCTCGCGAAGTTGGGTAAGGTGAGAGCAAGGGTGCCCACACGGTCAGCAATCATCGCTACCTGACCGCTCTGAGTTACCCGCATCATGGCTTTCTTCCCCAGGTCGCAATAGACGAGGTTCCCCTGACGATCCATGGTGATGCCGTTAGGAATCGAGCCGGCGGGTAGGGTGGTGAGTTCGCTCACTTTCCCATCGGGGCTCACTTTATAAATGACGGCGTTACGACCACCGCCGTAGACGTTCCCCTCTTTATCAACAACGACACCTTCTGCTTTCATGACGCCCTTGCCGAAGATCTCGACGGCATCGAGCGAGTATGTGGCCATAGTTTTTCCTCCTTTTGCTGTTGTCCGACATAGCGGCCGTGCGCATAGCGCTACCGTGTCTAGGTCGAGACTGCGCAGACGAGCAGCGAACAACGTAGCCCAGATGAAGCGCAGCGGAATCTGGGGAAAACCGCACTTCCTGGATTTCGCTCCGCTCCATCCAGGCTCCCCTTCTGTCTTGAACGGAGTCGCCGGGGCTCAAGGGGACAAAACCGACGCGCTTCTCTCGTGAGTAGGTTGCTCTAGGCGCGTTGCACCTGCGGCGCGTAGGTGACCTCTCCCACTTCCGGCGCACCGAGAATGGCCAAGAGATAGCCTGGCTCGTTGCCGATGTTGCGGAAGCCTTCCATCAGACCGGCAGGGAACGAAATCACATCCCAAGGACCCAGGTTCACCTCGTTCTCAGCCTTGTCGCCCCAATAAAAAGTCCACTGGCCGGAGAGAGGCACGAACACCTCAACCGTTTTGTGGCTGTGCAACGGCGCGCCTTTCCCCGGCTCGACCTTAGTAACCGCCATGGTGAAACCATGATCGGCTGCGATGGTTGGGATGTCCTTCGTCACTTGGCCAATGATGCTGAAGGCCTCCATACCCTGAGGGACATACCCACTACCCATAGCTTTGTAGTCGATGGGTTTCAGGTCTGTGAAGCGCGCAATGCGCTTCAGCATTGCTTCCTTTGAAATCTGTACACTTGCCATACAACCCTCCTTTTGGTGGTGAACGTTTCCCCTTTTCTCGTAGGGTCCAGACCGGACGAAGGTCTGCGGCCAAGTGGAAATTGTCCTCTTGAGCGGCTTTGAGTGCAAGAACCCTGACGAAAAATATGGCTCATTACACATCTTGACTTTTCACGCCTGACGGGAGTATGGCGAGGAGCAGAACACGACAAAGAAAGGAGCAGCGCTATGGCGACCAAAGAGTTTGAAATCTAGCAAATACTCAAAGCGTACCGCCAAGGGCTGATCTCGGATGCCTTATTTGAGGAACAGATGAAAGAGCTCGGCAGTCCACGTGCGAAGAATGGTCTCGACATTAAAATCGGTGCGGTGGATGACAAAGAAAGAACATGCGTATGAAACAACTGCGAATCATTCCCGATAAATGTACCGGCTGTTTGCAGTGTGAACTGGCCTGCTCTTTTGTGCAGACTGGCACCTTTCAGCCTTCTCGTTCGGTCATCCGGGTGTACATTTTCGACGAACAAGCGACGTACTCGCCCTACACCTGCTTTCAGTGTGACGAAGCCTGGTGCATGACGGCGTGTCCGGTGAATGCCATCGCCATTGATCCCGCTACCAGTGCCAAGGTGGTGATGGAGAATGTCTGCGTCGGCTGTGCCGTCTGTACTATTGCCTGTCCCTATGGCACGGTTTTCTACAATCCTGACACCCACAAGGCCTTTAAATGCGATCTCTGCGGTGGCGACCCGGCCTGTGTGACCGCGTGCCCTACCGAAGCCATTGAGTATGCAGAAATGGGCCAGCCGGACTGGCTCGCGTCCTGGGCCCAACGGGTCAGCGCAGGGTTTCAGACTATGCAGGAAGGAGGCAGCCCATCATGATGTACGGCTGGACCGGAACGGTACTGCGGATCAATCTCACCACACGACAAGTGACCAAAGAACCCCTGCGAGAAGACTGGGCACGGGACTATATTGGTGGGCGCGGCCTTGGCGCTAAATATCTCTTCGAAGAAATCGATCCCAAGGTGGACCCCTTCAGTCCTGAGAACAAGTTAATCTTTGCCACTGGTCCGCTGACGGGGACCAACGCGTCCTGCGGGTCGCGTTATATGGTGGTCACCAAGGGCCCTCTGACCAATACGATTACGACTTCCAACTCTGGCGGACATTGGGCCCCGGAACTCAAAGCGGCCGGGTACGACACGATCATTGTGGAAGACCGTGCCGCGTCGCCTTGCTACCTGTGGATCTACGACGATCAAGTCGAAATTCGTGATGCGAGCTTCCTGTGGGGCAAAACTGTCTGGGAGACTGAAGAGCACCTCCGCAAGGAACTGGGGGTGCCAGACGCGATCATTGCCAGCATCGGTCCGGCTGGAGAAAAGCTGGTCCGCTTTGCTGCTATCCTGAACGATCTTCACAGGGCTGCTGGTCGCTCCGGTGTCGGCGCAGTCATGGGCTCCAAGAATCTCAAAGCCATTGCCGTGCGCGGCACCGGCGGTGTGCGGCTTGCCGACCCGAAAGCCTATATGGAAGCTCAGTGGGCCATGAAAGTGAAGCTCCGCGAGTCTCCCGTTACCTCCCAAGGCTTGCCGATCTATGGGACTGAGGTACTGGTCAACGTCATTAACGAGCACGGCGCGCTCCCCACCCGTAACCATCAACAGAGCGTTTTTGAGCAGGCCGAGGACATCAGCGGCGAAACACTGACCGAGACGCGCTTGGTGGCGAACAAGGCATGTTTTGCCTGCACTATTGCCTGTGGTCGAGTCGCAACTCTGCCTGGTGAGGCGGCTGGCAAATATCTGGTGGATACCCATCCCCACAACTGGAAGATTGCCGGCGAAGGACCTGAGTATGAGGCTGCCTGGGCGATGGGGGCGGAGTGTGGCGTCGGCGACCTCGACGCGTTGATCAAGGCTAATTGGCTCTGTAACGAGCTGGGAATGGACGCGATCAGTTTTGGGGCGACGGTAGCGGCAGCGATGGAATTGTACGAGAAAGGTGTCGTCTCGCTCGCAGAGACAGGCATCCCGCTGAATTTCGGTAGTGCCGAGGCGCTTATCGCTATGGCAGAGCAGACCGCCTATCGTGAAGGCTTCGGTAATGAACTCGCCGAGGGCTCCAAGCGCATGACCGCAAAATACGGCCGGCCAGAGCTCTTCATGGGCGTTAAAGGACAGGAATTCGCTGCCTATGAAGCCCGTGCCATTCAGGGTATGGGGCTCGGCTATGCCACCTCGAACCGTGGGGCGTGTCATCTGAAGGCGTACACGGTTGCAGCAGAGATCCTGGGCCTCCCCCGGCAAATGGACCCACGCGCGACCGAAGGGAAAGCCGAGATCACCAAACTCTTTCAGGATGCCACTTCTACCGTCGATGCGACCGGTCTCTGTCAGTTTCTGACATTTGGCATCGGGCTGGAAGAGATCCTGCCCCAGCTTTCTGCGGCGACTGGGGTTTCTTACACTCTCGAAGATTTGCTCAAGATCGGCGAGCGCATCTGGAACCTGGAGCGGTTATGGAACGAGCGGGCAGGTTTTACTGGTAAAGACGATACCCTCCCCAAGCGTATCCTAGAAGAACCGATTCCTTCCGGTCCAGCCAAGGGTCAGGTCAATAAACTTGGTGAAATGCTGCCGGAGTACTACCGCCTGCGAGGATGGGATGCGGAAGGACGTATTACTCGGGAGAAACTGAAAGAACTTGGATTGGCGTAGAGCATACCTCAGCAACAGTCGGTCTGTCATCCTGAGTGAAACGAAGGATCTCAACGGTCAAACCTGTCCTGAGTTTGTCGAAGGATTCTTCGCGGAGTTTATCCTGAGCGAAGCCGAAGGGCTCAGAATGACAAGATGAACAGTAACAGATTATGGTGGAATGTTATGACACGACACGTCATTATCGGTGGCGGCCCGGCCGGGATGGCGGCCATTGAAGCCATCCGTGCAACCGAGGGCCAGAGTTCTACGATCACTCTGATCTCAGATGAACCTGCCTACTCGCGCATGGTCCTTCCCTACTATCTCGCTCGGGAAATTCCCGAGGCGCAGGTGATAATTGGCGATCAAGCGTATTTTGGCCGGCAGAAAGTGGAGCCGCTGTTGGGGGTACGGGTGCAAGCAGTCAATGCGCAAGCTCGTACGCTCACCCTCAGTGATGGAAAAAGTCTCTCTTTCGATACCCTCCTCATTGCGACGGGTTCTTCGCCTCAGCACCCTCCTATTCCTGGTATCGATTTGGACGGGGTCTATACCTTTTGGACTCTGGACGATGCCCGGAAGACCATCGCCAAAGGCCAAGGCACTCCAGAGGCTGTGCTGGTCGGCGCCGGCTTCATTGGTTTTATCGTGCTGAACGCGATGGCGAAGTTGGGGTGGAAGC